>NZ_BAABGJ010000010.1:0-149339 GCF_039541515.1 Variovorax defluvii | reverse complement strand
TTCCCGGCTCCTGCGCCACACAACCAGCAAGGCCAAAACAAAGGCCCAAGAGGCAAGTTCAAGGCTCCTGCGCCACCCAACAAGCAAGGCCAAAACAAAGACCCCGCACCCTCTCCCACAAGAACAAGAACAGAAACAGAAACAGAACCAGGACTCAAGCCCAGGATCGACACAGGATGTCTCACGCGTCGGCCTCCTCGATCAGCGCGCGCGCCTCCGCGAAGAGTTCATCCGTGTGCTCGCCCAGCCTGGGCGGCGCGCGGCGCAGGCCGGCTTGCGCGCCGGACATGCGGATCGGGCTGGCGATGAACTTCAGCGGGCGGCCCGTGGGCGATGTACCTTCGAGGATCATGCGGTTGTGCAGGGTCTGCGGATCGAGCAGCGCCTCGCGCATGTCGCGCACCGGGGCGGACAGCAGGTCCTGCTCCTCCAGTCTCGCCAGCCAGTGCTCGCGCGTGTTGGCGGCGAAGCGCTCGCGGAAGATGGTGTGCAGTTCGGCCTTGTGAGCGAACTGGGCCGTGAGGTCGGCGAAGCGCGCATCGAGCGACAGGTCCTCGATCTCCAGCGCGGCGCAGATGTCGCGCAGCGGGTTGGCCTTGAAGGCGCCCACCAGCACCAGCGGACCGGTCTGCGTGTGGAACACGCCGGACAGCGGCATCGCGGCCCAGTTGACCTCCGAGTCCTCCATCATGATCATCGCCGCCTCCTGCATCTGCATGGCGAGCATGGAGTCGTAGAGGGAGACGGAGATCTTCTGGCCCTCGCCGGTGCGCTCGCGCTGCAGCAGCGCGAACAGGATGCCCTGCACCATGTGCATGCCGGCGGTGTAGTCGGCCAGCGCGGTCGGGTAGATGGACACCGGCACCGACGCATCGGCGCGGCGCGCCATCACGCCGGTGAGGGCCTGCGCCAGCACGTCCTGCCCTCCCTTGTGCGAATAGGGGCCCGATTCGCCGAAGCCCGTGCCCACCGCGTAGACGATGCGCGGGTTGATGCGGCGGCAGTCCTCGTAGCCCAGGCCCAGGCGCTCCATCACGCCGGCGCGGAAGTTGTTGGTCACCACGTCGGCATCGGCGATCAGGGCCTTCACCAGCTCCATCTGGGCTGCGTCGCGCAGGTCGATCTCCACGCTGCGCTTGTTGCGGTTGAGGCTGCAGAAGATCGGGTTGTCCTCGCCGGCGACGGGCGCGAAGGTGGAGCGGCTCAGGTCGCCCGCGCCCTTGCGCTCGATCTTGATCACGTCGGCGCCGTGGTCGGCCAGCATCTGGGTGCAGACCGGGCCCATCATGACCTGCGTGAAGTCGATCACGCGGATGCCCGAGAGGGGCAGCTTGTCGTTGCTGTTGATGTTCATCATGCGGCCTCCGCGAAGGAACGGGCGATGGCCGGGATGTCGGCGTTGGGGCCCTTCTGGTCGCCGGGGTCGGCGCCCTGCGCACGCAGGGTGCGCTGGAGTTGGGGGATGTCGACGCTGCGTACCGGGACGCCGGCGTTCAGCGACAGCGCGGCGGCGGTGCCGGCCGCTTCGCCCATCGCCATGCAGGGCGGGATCTCGCGCGAGATCTTCTGCGCGGCCGAGGTCGAAGAGTAGTGGCGGCCGGCCACCAGCAGGTTCTCGACGCTGCGCGGCACCAGGGAGCGGTAGGGGTAGTAGTAGTCGCGGCCGCGCGCGATGCTGTCCTCGAAGCGCACGCGCTGGGCCACGTCTTCCTTGCTCATGACGTACTCGCCTTCCAGCAGGCGCGTCTGGCGGATGCCGGTCTGCGGCGCCAGGTCGATCAGGTAGCAGTCCTTGAAGCCGGGGAGCTTCGCGCGGATGAACTCGATCACCTTGTGGATGGTGGCGCGGCCCTGCACTTCGGCGCGTGTGAGGTCGGCCACCTTGAGGCCGTCCAGCCCCGCCATGTGCGGGCAGTTGCACCACACCACGCCGGGCAGCGGCGTCTTGAGCCACCACGAATCCCAGGCACCGCCCAGGATGTGCTTGACCTCGCGGTCGATGGCCGCGAAAGCCGCGGGCTCTTCGTGCTCGAAACGCTCGGCCTCGTCGGTGTCGACACCGCCCAGGCGGAACACGGTGGTGACGATGTAGGCACCGCTGATGTGCGGTGCACCGGCCGAGGCGGCCACGTCCAGGTCGCCGGTGGCGTCGATCACCACCTTGCCGAGGATCGCTTCGCGGCCGCTCTTGGATTCGACCACCACGCCCTTGACGTTGCCGCCTTCCACCAGGGTGCGCGAGAACCAGGAGTGCAGCCGCAGCTGGATGCCGGCCTGCTGCACCATCTCGAGCGAGGCGCGCTTGAAGGCGTCCGGGTCGAAGGCGGCGGCGAAGCAGATGGGGTGCGGCTTTTCCTTGCTGTGGAAGTCGAAGGTGCCCCAGCGCTTCCAGCGGCGCACCGATTCGGGCAGCGAACCCCAGTCCTTCTGCTTGGGGTACTCGGCCAGGCCGCGCTCGGCCATGCGCTCGATCATCTCGAGGCAGATGCCCCGCACCGAGATCTCCTGCAGGTGGCTGTCCCACATGTCGTCCAGCACCAGCACCATGCCGCCCGAGGCCAGGCCGCCCAGGTGGTTGTAGCGCTCCAGCAGCGTCACGCTGGCACCGTTGCGTGCGGCGGCCAGTGCCGCCGCCTGTCCGGCGGGGCCGCCGCCGACCACCACCACGTCCGATTCGGCCGCCACACGAATGTCGTGGGCAGGCTCCTGCATCCAATCGCCGATACGGCTCATAACCATCTCCTTGTGAAGTCTTGTCTGTTCGGGAAACACCGCGGAACTGGCTTTGCCAGGCCGCTGGTGTTGCCCCCTTGAGGGGGTACTCGGCTACACGAAGTGAGCCGATACGGGGGTGGGCCTACCTCTCCGGCTGCCAGCGGATGACGAGGCGCTCGGCCGCGGTCACCAGCAAGAAGAAGAGCCCCGAGAGGGTCGCGCTCATCACGATCGCTGCGTAGAGCAGCGGCGAATCGAAGTTGAAGGTGGCCTGCAGAATCATGGCGCCGATGCCCACCGTCGCGCCGACCCATTCGCCGATCACTGCGCCGATCACGCACATCGACGCAGCGATGCGCAGGGCCGAGAACAGGTAGGGCAGGGCGTTGAGCAGCCGCAGCCGGAAGAAGATCTCCGTCTTGCTGGCCGACAGCACGCGCATCAGCTCCATCGCCTGAGGGTTCACCGACTCCAGCCCGCGCACCATGTTCACCAGCGTCGGGAAGAAGCACACCAGCGCGGCGATGGTGATCTTGGGCTCCATGCCGTTGCCCATGATCAGCACCAGCACGGGGGCCTTGGCCACCAGCGGCACGGCGTTGAACATCAGCACCACGGGGAAGAAGATGTCCTGCATCGTCTTGTTGTGCACGAACAGCGTCGCCACCGCGATGGCCGCCAGGTTGCCGAGGAGGAAGCCGCCGGCCGCCTCCATCGCGGTAGGCAGCAGGTTGTCCAGCAGCACCGCCCGCTTGGCGTAGAGGGTTTCGACCACCGCCCAGGGCGAGGGTGCGATGAAGGGCTTGACGTCGAAGATCGCGATCACGGCCCACCACAGCACGATCAGGCCGGTGATGCCGAGGGCGGGCAGGACGCGCCGGCGCCAGATGCGGCGCTGGCGGGCCGTGGCCCAGGCCTGGTATTCGACGTCGGCCGCGGCGAGGGTGGGGGCGGATGCGCCGCTCACGTCGATGGAAGAAGTGCTCATGGGAGTGCCTCGCTCAGCAGGTTTCCAGCACGCGCCGCAGGTGGGCTGTGAGGCGCACGAATTCGGGGGTCTCGCGGATGTCCAGCGTGCGGTCGTCCGGCAGCTCGATCGGCACGATCTCGCGCACGCGGCCCGGGTTGGCCGCCAGCATCAGCACGCGCTGGCCGAGGAAGGCGGCCTCGTGGATGCTGTGGGTGACGAAGAGGATGGTCACGCCGGTGTCCTTCCAGACGCGGCGGATCTCCTCGTTGAGCCGGTCGCGCGTGATTTCGTCGAGCGCGCCGAAGGGCTCGTCCATCAGCAGGATCTTCGGATCGCTGGCCAGGGCGCGCGCGATCGACACGCGCTGGCGCTGGCCGCCCGACATCTCGTGCGGCCAGGCATGGGCGCGGTCCTTCAGGCCCACCAGCTCCAGCAGCTCCTGCGGCGAGCGGCGGCCCTTGCGGCTGGCGCCTCCGCCGACCTGCAGCGGCAGCTCCACGTTCTGCAGCGCGGTGCGCCAGGGCAGCAGCGCCGCATCCTGGAACACGAAGCCGATGTCGCGGTTCTTGCGCGCGGCCTGCGCGCTGCCGCCGAGCACGTCGATGCGCCCGCGGCTGGGCTCCAGCAGGTCCGCCACCACGCGCAGGAAGGTGGACTTGCCGCAGCCCGACGGGCCGAGCAGGGTGATGAACTCGCCCGGCGCGACGTCGAGGTCCAGGCTCTTGATCGCGGTGACGTCGCGGCGCTCGGTGAAGAAGCGCACGCCGATGTCGCGGCAACTGATCGCCGCAGCGGCGGCTGGTGAAGTACCTTCGCCTTCGGCTGCGGTACGAGCCCCCTTCGGGGCGGCCGGGCGTGGGCTCATGACGGCGGCCATGGTCAAGCCTTGCCCATGCGCAGGGCCGTCGTGGCCTTGAGGCCGTCGAGCCAGATCACGTCCTCGACCTTCGGCGTGCGGGCCGTGAACTGGCCCAGCTCGGCGTAGGTGTTGATCTGGTCCTGCCACACGGCCGGGTCCATCGCGCCCCAGCCCTGGGTCTGCGCCAGGCCGCCGAAGCTGTAGTCGAGCATCACGTCGACGGCCGCGCGCTCGTCCTCGCGCTTGAGGTTGGGGTACTCCTTGACCAGCAGGTCCACCGCCTGGTCGCGGTTGGCGCGCACGTGCTGCCAGCCGCGCACGGTGGCGCGGATGAAGGCTTCGATCACCTTGGGCTGGGTCTCCAGCGTCTTGGTGGTGGCGTAGTAGGGCAGGGCGTAGAGCTGCACGCCGCCATCCCACAAGGTGAGGTCGACGCGGTCCGGGCCCAGGGTCTTGAGCGCGGTGGTGCTGGTGAGCCAGCCGGTCACCACGTCGACCTGGCCGGTCAGCAGGGGCGCCATGTCGGCGCCGATGGTGACGAACTTGACGTCCTTCTCGGCGATCTTGTTCTTCGCCAGCAGGGCGCGCAGCAGCACGGCGGCGGTGGAGGGAATGCCCACCTTCTTGCCGACCAGGTCGGCCGGCTTGCGCACCGGGTTCTTGGCGAGCGAGAAGAAGGTGAAGGGGTGCTTCTGCGCGCCGACCGCGAAGCACTTGATCGGCAGGCCCTGCGACACCGCCAGCATGACCGAGGGGCTGGAGGACACCTGCCCCACTTCGTGCCGGCCCGAGGCGACGATGGCCACCCCGTCGATGTTGGGGCCGCCCGGCTGGATGGCGAAGTCGATGCCTTCCTGCTCGTAGAAGCCGAGGCGCTTGGCCACGACCTCGCCGATCTGGTTGACGCCGACGATCCAGCCCAGCTGCATGTTGATGCGCGCCTTGCCCTGGGCGCGGGCATCGATGGACAGCAGCCCGCCGGCCGAGAACGCGGCGGCGGTCATGAGCGAGCTCTGGAGGAGGCGTCGGCGAGTGGAATCGCAAACAGTGGCCATGGCAGATTTCCTTTGAAGACGGAACAAACGAAAGTGGCGACCGGGGCTTCGTTTCGGGCACCGGCGATGCGGCGACGAAGGTGGGATGAGGCGAATGCTAGGAGGCGAGGGTGTTGCCTTCAAGAACCGTTTTTCGCGCCGGGTGAGCTAAAAATGCGGACGCCGCGCCCTGCGGAAAACCCTGTGTCTCAAGAAGGCATGTGATCGAAATTCAGGCAGTCCTCCTGTTCGATCCGCAGCCGAAAGCGGTTTCTTCACAGGGGTTGTCGTCGGCACCACGCCGCGATGAGATGGCATGAACTGTGCAAGTTCCAGGCATCGCTTTCCTGGAGATATCTATGCATGAGGGTCAAGCCATCGCCGAGCGGCAGTCGGCCGAGTCGCTAATGGACGCCGACATCGATGTTCTGAACCTGTCGCTGCGCACCCGGAACGTGCTGCGACTCAACCAGCTTCACACGGTGGGCGACGTGACGCGTGTGCCGGCCAGGAAGCTGTTCGTGTTGTCGCGGCTGGGCCGCAATTCGCTGCGCGAAATCGTCGAGAGCGTGAACCGGCGAGGCCTTCGGCTCGCGGACTAGCCTCGACCCCGGGCGCCCCGACTTCTTGGGGTCCGCCACGCCCCTCGCCGGGGGCAACACCAGTGGCCCGGCCAAGCCGGTTCCACGGTGTTCACTGACTGGGCGGCGCGATGTCCTGCGAACGCGCTCAGGCGCGGCGGAAGGCCAGTACGGCGTTCGTCCCGCCGAAGGCGAAGGAGTTGCTGATCGCGGCTTGCAGCCGCGGCGCCGGCGCGCCCTGTGGCGGCACCAGGTTGAGGCGACACTCCGGATCCACATCCGCTCCATGCGCGTTGGGCGGAAGCTGACGACGGTGCAGGGCCAGCACGGTGATGACCGCCTCCAGCGCGCCGGCGGCGCCGAGCAGGTGGCCGTGCAGGGCCTTGGTCGAACTCACCTGCAGATCGTCGAGGGCCCCGCCCCAGACCTGCGCCAGCGCGTCGCGCTCGACCACGTCCCCGATGCGGGTGGCCGTGCCGTGCGCGTTGCAGTAGCCCACGTCGCGCGGCGAGAGTCCGGCCGAATGCAAGGCAGCGCGCAGGGCGCGCGCCTGGCCGGCGGCATCGGGCTTGGTGAGATGGGTGGCATCGCAGCCGATGCCCCAGCCGGCCAGCCGCGCATAGCTGCGGGCGCCGCGTGCGCGGGCGCGCTCGGCCGATTCGAGCACCATGAAGGCCGCGCCCTCGCCGAGCGCGAAGCCGCTGCGGTCGCTGGCGAAGGGCCGCACGGCACGCGCCGCCTCGCCGGGCGCGAAGGCGGCGAGGGTCTGCATGGCCTGCCAGGCGAGCACCACGCCGGGCACGATCAGCGCCTCGCTACCGCCGGCGATGGCGAGGTCGACCTCGCCGCGCTGCACGGCCTTGGCGGCCTCGGCCAGCGCCACGCCCGAGGAGGCGCAGGCCACCGAGTAGGTGAGGACCGGGCCCTGGGCCTGGCGGCGCATCGCGATCTGTGCGGCCGGGGCGTTGGGCATGAAGGCGGGAATGGTCAGAGGTGGCACGCGGCCGCTGGCGCTGCGGTAGGCGGCCTCCAGCGCGGCGGCGCCACCCATGCCGCAGCCGGCGTAGATGCCGATGCGCTCGGGGGCGACATCCTGCGGGGCGCCGGCGTCTCGCACCGCCAGCTCGGCCGCGGCCACGGCGAGCTGGCTCACGCGGTCCACGCCGGCCAGCTGGAGCTTGGTGAACCAGCGCAGTTCGTCGAAGGGGGCAAGGGCGGCGGCGGCGGGCCTGGGAAGTTCGGGGAACACGGGCTGCAGCGCGGATTCCCCGCGCATCAGCGCGTCGAACATCGCGCCGGCATCGTCGCCGTGCGGGCTCACGACGCCCAGCCCGGTGACGGCGACTTGCACCACGCGCACCTACTTGGCCTGGGCCGTCGCGTCGCGCTCGGCCAGGAGGCGGTCGACCACGGCGGCCAGCTCGGCCAATGTGTCGATGTTCGTGTCCTGGTCCGGCATCGAGATCTTGAAATGGTCCTCGATGGCGAAGACGAATTCGACCAGGGCCAGGGAGTCGAATCCCTTGTCGCGCATCGACGCGTGGGGATCGAGCGCCGCGGCATCGAGGCCGTATTTTTCCTGGATCAGGTCCTGTAGTTGTTTCAGCGAACTCATGGGGCGAGGTCCGTCGTCGTCACGCAAAGGACCGAGGGGTCATCGGTGGGGGATGATATCCGCTCGCCCGAACGCGCGCGTGGTCCCGCGGGCCGGGCGGGGCCGCCAGTGCATCGACGGCAAGGCGAAGGCGATGCCCAGCAGCGCGCCGGCCACCGCATCGAACACCACGTGCTGCTTGACGGCCAGCGTCGACCAGGCGATGGCGGCGAACCACAGCCAGTTCACCAGCCGTGGCCAAGCCGGCGCGCGGGCCTGGCGGAGCACGTCGTGGATGCGGATGGCCGTGAACATCGCGACCGCCACGTGCATCGAGGGACAGGCGTTGCCGGGCGCATCCACGCCCTGCAAGAGCGCGAAGCCCGGAAAGTCGGAGCTGCCGGCCATGCCCGCCGGGACCTGTGTCGGCCACAGCAGGAACAGGCCCAGCCCGCCGAGACACAATGCGCCGACCCACAGGCCGTAGACCACCAGCTCCCGGAAGTTCGCCTGCAAGCCCGGCGCCACGCCCACGTAGAGCCACAGCGAGAAGTAGGCCACCAGCATTTCGGGCTGGAAGGGAATGAGGGAATCGAGCACGGTCAGCGGCATCACCGCCACCGGGTGCGCCGGATGCCGCAGCAGCTGGAAGTAGCCGATGAAGAACAGCCAGGTGAAGACCGTGACGCCGACGATCTTCAGCGCCAGCAGGTGACGGATGCGGAAGCGGAGGTCGGCGGTCCAGGTCGGCGCGGGGGAAGAGGGCATGTGCGGGCAGGTGGGTGTGCGTCGAGGTCGAACACCGTATCCTGCACGAACACCCGAGCATGCCTTGTTTCGTGCCCATGCGGAACCCTCGTCGCCGGACGTGGCGCCTGTTCCTCATCCGAGCGCGGGCAGCACCGTCCCCCGGCATTCGCCGAAGCCGATGCGCGCACGGCCCGGCTTTTCGCACCAGCCGCGCAGCAGCACCGCGTCGCCGTCTTCCAGGAAGGTGCGGGCTTCGCCCTCGGCCAGCGCGATCGGCGACTGCCCCGCGCGCGTGAGTTCGATGATCGCGCCCGCTTCGCCCGGTCCAGGGCCCGAAACGGTGCCGCTGCCGAACAGGTCACCCGCCTGCAGGCTGCAGCCGCCCACGGTGTGGTGCGCCACCATCTGCGCGATGCTCCAGTACTGGTGCCGGAAGCTGGTGGACGACAGGCGCGAGGGCCCGCGGCCCGATCCGCGTGCCTTGGCGCTTTCGAGCCAGACCTCCATCCGGATGTCGAGGGCGCCGTGCGCGCGGTTGCCTTCGTCCTCGAGGTAGGCCAGCGGCTGGGGATGGTCCGCGGGCCGTGTCCAGGCCTGGCGGTAGGGGGCCAGCGCCTCCAGCGTCACGATCCACGGCGACACGGTGGTCGCGAAGTTCTTGGCCTGGAAGGGGCCCAGCGGCGCATCTCCCAGAACTGGATGTCGCGTGCCGACCAGTCGTTGAGCAGGCACAGGCCGAAGATGTGCGCGTCTGCGTCGGCGAGGGGGATCCGTTCGCCGATGGAGGTGTAGAAGTCGGTGTAGTCGCCGACCCGCGCCGGCAGCTTGAATTCCACCTCGGCCTGCGGCACCAGGCACGCGCGCAGCTCGGCGACCGAGGCGGCCGGCGCATCCGATGTAGGCCTCGGCCAGCGGGTCGAACTAGCTGCGCAGCACGCGGTCGGCCTCCTCGGTCGCGTGGTAGAGCTCGCGCGCGACCAGCAGCGCGTAGTACTCGCCCTCCGAGCTGGCGCGTAGCGCGAGCACCGGCGCGGTGAAGGCTTCGATGATGCGCGGCAGCGTGCGCGCGTCGTCCGGGTCGACGTGCACGGCACGCAGGCGCGCGAGCCGTTCCTGGATGCTGTGGCTCCAGTGCTCGAAGATCGCGTGGAAGAGCTCGTGCTTGGGGCCGAAGTAGTAGCCCACCAGCGCCAGCGGCACGCCGGCCTCGTCGGCGATCTGGCGAATGGTGACCGCGTGGTGGCCGTGCTGCGCGAACAGCTTCTCCGCCGCGAGAAGGATGGCCTGCCGGCGATCGGGCCGCGGGGGCTCGGCGCTGACAGCGGCGGCGCGGCGCGGCGGCCGTCGAAGCGGAACGAGGGGTTGCGCGGGGTCGGCCATGGCCGCGATTGAGCAAGCGTACAAACGTGTTGAACACCCGTACAAGCCCGCAAGGCGCCGGGCGGACATCGCTGGTTACACGCTTCTTGCACCACCGCGCGGGCGCGGGCTACAGTGCGCGACCGGCCGGCCGCAAGGGCGCCGGCTCACCACCAGGAGACAAGCCATGGAGCTGCGGCAGCGCGAGCACATCGACGCCGTGGTCGAGCTCACCACGCGCGGCGTGCCGCCGCCTACGCTGGTCCGGCAGCACGACGAAGTCATCCGTTCGTCTTGGCAGCGCTGCGTGCACGAGCACGGCCTCGACCCCACGCGCATGCAGGAGGCGCGCATCCTGCCCTGGGGCGAGCTGCGCGAGCACCAGGAGCGGCTGGAGGACTTCACGCAGATCGCGCGCCACGGCCTCACGGCGCTCTACCAGCAGGTGGCCGGCACCGGCTACGTGGTGCTGCTGACCGATGCGCAGGGCGTCACCGTCGACTATCTGGGCGATCCCAACTCCGGCGTGAGCCTGCGCCGCGCGGGCCTGTACCTCGGCGCCGAATGGACCGAGACGCATGCGGGCACCTGTGCCGTGGGCACCGCGCTGGCCACCGGCGAAGCGCTGACCGTGCACCAGGCCGACCACTTCGACGCCACGCACATTCCGCTGACCTGCACGGCGGCGCCGGTCTTCGAATCCAGCGGGCGGCTCAACGCGATCCTGGACATCTCCGCGCTGGTGTCGCCGGGACCGAAGGCCAGCCAGCAGCTTGCGCTGCAGCTGGTGAAGATCTACGCACACCACATCGAGAACGCGCAGTTCGTGCGCGCGCACCGCGACGACTGGATCCTCAAGCTCCATGCCGCACCGGCCTTCGTCGACGTCAATCCCGACTACCTGGTCGCGCTCGATGCGGGGGGGCGCATCGTGGGCCACAACCACCGCGCGCGGCAGCTGCTCGAGGCCGAGCTGGGCCTGCCGGCGGGCGATCCGCGCGGCGACAACCCCTTGCTGGGCCGGGCCTTCGAGGGCCTGTTCAACGTGCGCTTCGATGCGCTCGGCCAGTACCTCTACGCGCGCCCCAGCGAGCAGCGGGTGGTGACGCTGGCGCGCAGCGGCGATGCGCTGTTCCTCGGCGCGGTGCCGCCGATGGAACGCATCGCCTCGGCGAGCCGCAGCGATCCGCCCGCGGCCGTCGTTCCCGCGCCGCTCGCGGCCCTGAGCGGCGGCGATGCGGCGCTGCAGCGCCAGCTCCAGCGCGCCGCGCGCCTGGTCGATTCGCCGATCAACCTGCTCATCCACGGCGAGACCGGCAGCGGCAAAGAGTATTTCGCCAAGGCCCTGCATGCGGCCAGCGCGCGCAGCCGGCGGCCCTTCATCGCGGTGAACTGCGCCGCCATTCCGGAGACGCTGATCGAGAGCGAGCTGTTCGGCCACCTGCCCGGCAGCTTTTCGGGTGCGGGCAGCAAGGCCAAGCGCGGGCTGATCCAGGAATCCGACGGTGGCACGCTCTTTCTCGACGAGATCGGCGACATGCCGCGCGAACTGCAGTCGCGCCTGCTGCGGGTGCTGGCGGAGCGCGAGGTTCTCTCCATCGGCGCGACGCGCGCGGTGCCGGTCGACATCCGCGTGATCTCGGCGACGCACCACCCGCTGGAGCGGCTGGTGCGCGAAGGGCGCTTCCGCGAAGACCTCTACTACCGGCTCAACGGCGCCCACTTCGCCTTGCCGCCGCTGCGCGAGCGCAGCGACCTGGACTGGCTGATGCGCAAGCTGCTGGGCGAGGCCGTCGCGCTGTCGCCCGCGGCGCGCGAGCGCCTGCATGCACACCGCTGGCCGGGCAATCTGCGCGAGTTGCGCAATGTGCTGGAGTACGCGCGCGCCGTGTCCGAGGGCGGGCGGATCGAGGTGCATGACCTGCCGGATGGCTTCGGCAATGACGACGCGCATGCCGCCGCGGCGCCCTCGCCGCACGTGCATGTGCATCCCAACGACCCGCACCACCTGCCGCCGGAGGGCATGCTGCTCATGCAGTACCTGCGCGCCGCCAGCTGGAACCTCAGCGCGGTCGCGCGCCAGCTGGGCATCAGCCGCATGACGCTGTACCGCCGCATGGCGCGGCTGGGCATCCAGTCGCCCAACCGGCGCGACATCGACGAAGGCTGAACCTCCGTCCGAGCCGCTGCGCGTTCCAGCTGTATCGCGTGCGACAGGGGCACGTGTGACACCTGTATCGCGCGCGCCCCGGCAGGGGCCACGAGCGGCTGATTTTCCAAGGGTTATCCCGTGCTTTTGCGGCGCTTTCCGGTGCCTCTGCGCGGGCTGCGCGGGTGGCACGTCACTTGCGAAAACGGGGTGCGAACCACCAACAGGAGACACCCCGCATGCACGGCATCGCCCCCGCAGGGCAAGCGCAGCGACAGACCACGGTCGGCATCATCGCCAACCCCGTGTCGGCGCGCGACATCCGCCGCGTGGTGGCCAATGCCAACAGCCTGCAGCTGGCGGACAGGGTGAACATCCTGCTGCGGCTGCTCGCCGCGCTGGGCAGCTGCGGCATCGCACGCGTGTGGATGATGCCGGACCGCGAAGGCCTGCGGCCGATGCTTCGCCGTCATCTCGATCGGCTGCATGCCTCGGCCGACGAGGGCACGCTGCTGCCGCAGGTCGCATGGCTGGAGATGCCGGTCACGGGCAGCGTCGAGGACAGCTTCCGCGCCGCGCGCCTGCTGCACGAGGCCGGCGTCGCGGCGATCGTGGTGCTGGGCGGCGACGGCACCCACCGTGCGGTCGTGCGCGAATGCGGCGAGGTGCCGATCGCAGGCCTGTCCACCGGCACCAACAACGCCTACCCCGAGATGCGCGAGGCCACCGTGGCCGGCCTGGCCGTGGGCCTGTATGCGGCGGGGCACATTCCCGATGCGGTGGCGCTGGCACCCAACAAGCGGCTGGACGTCCGTGTCAACGCCGGCCGTGCCGATGAGCGGCGCGACATCGCGCTGGTCGACGTGGCGATCTCCAGCGAGCATTTCATCGGCGCGCGCGCCTTGTGGAAGGCCGAGACGCTGTCCGCGGTCTACCTGGCCTATGCGGAGCCCGAGTCGATCGGCATCTCCGCCATCGGCGGGCTGCTGGCACCGGTGGGCCGGCGCGAGCCCGGCGGCCTGGCGATCGCGCTGGCGCCCGACGGCCGCACGCGTCTGCGTGCGCCGATCGCCCCGGGCCTGGTGCGGCCGGTCTCGATCAGCGGTTGGCATCACCTGGCCGGCGGCGTGCCCTGCCGCGTGCGCCAGGCCGGCGGCGTGGTCGCGCTGGACGGCGAACGCGAGATCGCCTTCGGCGCGTCCGACGAGGTCACGGTCACGCTGCGCGAGCGCGCCTTCCACTCGATCGACGTGGCGGCCTGCATGCGTCACGCGGCGCACGCCGGCCTCATGCGCGCCGAGGTGCCGGCCCCCGACATCGCTTCCCCCACCCCCCGTCCACTTTCAAGGAGACAGGCATGACCGCCAACGCCAGAAGCGCCGAATCGGCGCACCTGCCCATCGACCGGCCCGAGCTGCTCGCGTGCTACCGGAAGATGCGCACCATCCGCGAATTCGAGGAGCGGCTGCACGTCGACTTCTCGCGCGGCGACATCCCGGGCTTCGTCCATCTCTATGCGGGCGAGGAGGCGGCCGGCGTCGGCATCCTGCACCATCTGCACGACGGCGACCGCATCGCCAGCACGCATCGGGGCCATGGCCACTGCATCGCCAAGGGCGTGGACGTGGTCGCGATGATGAAGGAGATCTACGGCCGCACCGGCGGCTCCTGCAACGGAAAGGGCGGCTCGATGCACATCGCCGACCTGTCCAAGGGGATGATGGGCGCCAACGGCATCCTCGGTGCCGGCGCGCCGCTGATCTGCGGCGCCGCGCTCGCGGCCAAGTTCCGCGGCAAGGGCGAGGTCGGCATCACCTTCACCGGCGACGGCGCCTCCAACCAGGGCACTTTCCTCGAGAGCCTGAACCTGGCCGCGGTGTGGAACCTGCCTGTCATCTTCGTCATCGAGAACAACGGCTACGCCGAGTCCACCTCGCGCGACTACGCCACCGCGGTCGACAGCTACGTGGACCGCGCGGCCGGCTTCGGCATCCCGGGCGTGACGGTGGACGGCACCGACTTCTTCGCGGTGCACGAGGCGGCCGGCGAGCTGATCCGGCGCGCCCGCGAGGGCGGCGGGCCCTCGCTGCTCGAATGCAAGATGGTGCGCTTCTACGGCCACTTCGAAGGCGATGCCCAGACCTACCGCGGCCCCGGCGAGCTCGACGAGATCCGCGCCAACCGCGACTGCCTGAAGCTGTTCTCGGCCAAGGTGACGGCGGCCGGTGCGCTCGCGCAAGCCGAGCTCGACGCCATCGACCGGGAGGTGGCGGCCCTCATCGAACGCGCGGTGCAGGAGGCCAAGGCCGCGCCGCAGCCCACCGCCGCCGACCTGCTCACCGACGTCTACGTCAGCTACTGAACACGCCACATCACAGGAGACAGACATGGCCCGGAAACTCAGCATGAAGCTGGCGATCAACGAAGCGATCGACCAGGAGATGACCCGCGACCCGAGCGTGATCATGCTCGGCGAAGACATCGTCGGCGGTGCCGGCGCCGACGGCGAGAAGGACGCCTGGGGCGGCGTGCTCGGCGTCACCAAGGGCCTGTACGCCAAGCACGGCGACCGGCTGCTGGACACGCCGCTGTCCGAGTCGGCCTACGTGGGCGCCGCCATCGGCGCGGCCGCCTGCGGCATGCGCCCGATCGCCGAGCTCATGTTCATCGACTTCATGGGCGTGTGCTTCGACCAGATCTACAACCAGGCCGCGAAATTCCGCTACATGTTCGGCGGCAAGGCCGAGACACCGGTCGTGATCCGCGCGATGGTGGGTGCGGGCTTCCGCGCCGCCGCGCAGCACAGCCAGATGCTCACGCCGCTGTTCACGCACATTCCCGGCCTCAAGGTGGTGTGTCCGAGCACGCCCTACGACACCAAGGGGCTGCTGATCCAGTCCATCCGCGACGACGACCCGGTGATCTTCTGCGAGCACAAGAACCTTTACGGCTTCGAGGGCGAAGTGCCCGAGGGCGCCTACACCATCCCCTTCGGCGAGGCCCGGATCGCTCGCGACGGCAAGCACGTGTCCATCGTCGGCTACGGGCTGATGGTGCACCGCGCGCTGGACGCCGCCGCGGTGCTGGCCAAGGAGGGCATCGAGGCCGAGGTGATCGACCTGCGCACGCTCTCGCCGCTGGACATCGACACGGTGCTGGAGACGGTGGAGAACACCGGCCGCCTGGTGGTGGTCGACGAGGCCAGCCCGCGCTGCAACATCGCCACCGACGTGGCGGCGCAGGTGGCGCAGCGCGCCTTCTCGGCGCTGAAGGCGCCGATCGAGATGGTGTGCCCACCGCACACGCCGGTGCCCTTCTCGCCGGTGCTGGAAGACCTCTACATCCCCAGCGCCGCGCAGATCGCCGAGGCCGCGCGCCGCACGCTGGGCCAGGGAGGGAAGCACTGATGAGCCAGGCCGCAATCACGCCGATCGTCATGCCCAAGTGGGGGCTGTCGATGAAAGAAGGGACCGTCAATGCCTGGCTGGTCGACGAAGGCGCAGACATCACGGTCGGCATGCCGATCCTCGATGTCGAGACCGACAAGATCGCCAACGCGGTGGAAGCGCCCGATGCCGGGCGCCTGCGCCGCAAGGTCGCGGCAGAGGGCGACGTGCTGCCCGTCAAGGCCCTGCTGGGCGTGCTCGCGCCTGAAGAGGTGAGCGACGCGCAGATCGATGCCTACGTCGCGGCCTACGAGACGCCGGCCGACGACGAGGACGAGGAGAGCACCGCATCGGCCTACCAGTTCGCCGGCGTCGACGGCCTGCGGGTGCGCTATGCGCGCAAGGGCTCGGGGGCGCAGACCGTGCTGTTCATCCACGGCTTCGGCGGCGACCTGGACAACTGGCTGTTCAACCTCGATGCACTGGCGGACAGCCACACGGTGGTCGCGCTCGATCTTCCGGGCCACGGGCAGTCGAGCCCGCGGCTGCCAGGCACCACGCTGGCCGCGCTGGCGGGCTTCGTCGCGCGTTTCATGGACGCGCTGGGCATCGAGGACGCCCACCTGGTCGGCCACTCGATGGGCGGGGGCGTGGCGGCGCAGCTCGCGCTCGACGCGCCCCGGCGCGTGCGCTCGCTCACGCTGATCGCCGGGGCCGGCCTGGGTGACGAGGTCAACAACGGCTACACCGAGGGCTTCGTGCGCGCACAGTCGCGCCGCGAACTCAAGCCGGTGGTGGAGCTGCTGTTCGCCGATCCGGACCTGGCGAGCCGGCAGATGCTCGACGACCTGCTGGCCTACAAACGCCTCGATGGCGTGGCCGAGGCGCTGGACGCACTGGGCGCCAGCCTGTTCGCCGACGGACGCCAGCGAGAGCAGCCGGGCCGCCGCCTCGATGCGAAGAGCCTGCCGTTGCTGGTGCTGTGGGGCGAGCAGGACCGCATCATCCCGCCGGCCCATGCGCAGCAGGCGCCGGCGGGTGCGAAGGTCCACGTGCTGACCGGCGCGGGGCACATGCCGCAGATGGAAAAGGCGGGCGAAGTCAACGCCTTGTTGAAGGCCCACCTGGCGGCCTGAGCGGAAGGCGCAGCGCGGCGCGTCCGTCCTCGCCACAATGGCGCGCCGATGCGCTTCCTCCTCGTCGACCCGTCCGAACTGCCCGCCGACCCCATGGCGGCGGAGTCCGCGCTGCTCGAACGGGCGGCGGCGGGCGAGTGCGTGGCGCATGTGTGGGAGGCGCCGGTCTCGCTGGCCGTGCCGCGCAGCTATCGCCGCCATCCGACGCTCGACGAAGCCCGGGCGCGTTTCGCGGCCGAGGGCTGCCCGGTGCACCTGCGTCTGTCCGGCGGCGGGCTGGTGCCGCAGGGGCCGGGCATCCTGAACTTCAGCGCGGCCTGGATGGAGGCGGACGCGGCCGGCGTGCGCGCGGAGGCCATCTATCTCTGGCTGTGCGGGCTGCTGCGCGACGCGCTCGCGGAGGTCGCCGTCCCGACGCACTGGCAGGCGGTCGAAGGCTCCTTCTGCGACGGCCGCTTCAATCTCGCCTGGGGCGAAGGCGAGGCCGCGCGCAAGATCGTGGGCACCGCGCAGTACTGGCGCCCGATCGCGGGCACCGCGCCGCGCCGCTACGCGGTGCTGGCGCACGCGGTGCTGCTGGTGGATGCCGACATCCGGGAGGCCAACGCCCGCGCCAATGCCTTCGAAGCCGCGATCGGGAGCGGCCAACGCTATCGCGAGGACCGCATCGTCAGCGTCGCCCAGGCACGCGCGCTCGGCGGGTTGCCCTGCGACGGGCCGTGCATGCCGGCCTTCGCGCGGGCGCTGTCTGCAAAGGTACGGGCGGCGGCGGCGCCCTAGACCTCAGCGCATGAACTGGTGGAGTCGACCGACTGTTCGCTCCAAGCTGGGCGAGTTGCAGAGTGCCTGGGCCGGATCCCTGATCAGGTTGATCAAGGTCTGCTTCGGGTCGGCCAGCATGTCCGGCGCTTGCGGGATCTTGGCCAGTGGTACACCGGCAAACGCGCCGAACGCGTGGCGATCCGCAAGCAGCCAGGCTTCGGTTTCACGGACGGCGACGCGAAACATCATGCGCTTAGGCAGATTGACTGCACCCCAGGATTTCATGAGGGTCACCGCGCATTCGGCGTTGTCCAGATCCGTCACGACGACATGCGGAAGAACCGAGCTCGCGTTTCGAACCTTGTCGAGCGAGCGCTTGATATTTCCGAAGCCTCTTTCGATCCGGGGCAACGTGACGTGGAACGGGCGGCCGCAATGCCGGAAGAGCCGTTCCATGACGGCAAAGCTCAACTCGTCTTCCGCCTCTGCCAATTCGACGGTGATGCCCACTTCCGGATCACGTCTTGCCAGCAGGCAACGCAGTTCGACTTGCCGGATGCGGTGGGGCCGATGACGAAAACGCGCTCACGCGGGGCCACGTCGACTTGCTTGAAGTTGCGCCAGTTCTTGAGTTTGAGTCATGCAATCAGCATGTTCGAGTTGGCTGGTCAGGCCCGGAGACTTGGAGGGCTCGCCTCGCCCTCTGCGGATCTATCACCCCCTTCGGAGCCCACGGCTCGGAATCGCGCGCAATCCCGGTGGTCGGCGGGCGCCCGAATCGCTAGGCTGATTGCATGACAGCACCCTTCGTCCCTCGCATTCGTCTCTACCAGAACTGGCTGCGCGAGCAGCGCGGCCTCGTCTTCGATTCCTACGACGCGCTGTGGCGCTGGTCCGTCAGCGACCTCGAGGGCTTCTGGCGCAGCATCTGGGATTTCAGCGGCATGCAGTCGCCGACGCCACCCGGCCAGGTGCTGGTCGAGGCCCGCATGCCCGGCGCGCAATGGTTTCCGGGCACCCAGGTCAACTACGCGCGCGAGGTGCTGCGCCATGTCGATGCGGCGCATGCGGCCGGTCTGACGGCCATCGTCAGCGAGGATGAGCTGGGCGAGGTGCGCGAGCTGTCCTGGCCCGAGCTGCGCCGGCAGGTCGGGGCTTTCGCGCTCACGCTGCGTGGGCTGGGCGTGCAGCGCGGCGATCGCGTGGCCGCCTACCTGCCCAACCGGCCGGAGGCCATGGTCGCCTTCCTGGCCTGTTCCAGCGTCGGTGCGATCTGGAGCGTATGCGCGCCCGACATGGGCACCGCCTCGGTCGTCGACCGCTTCCGCCAGATCGAGCCGAAGCTGCTGATCGCGGCCGACGGGGTGCACTACGGCGGCAAGGCGCTGGACCGCAGTGCCGTGGTGCAGGAACTGCGTGCCGCGCTGCCCAGCGTGCGCACCCTGGTGCTGCTTCGCACGCCCTTCGCCGCGCAGCGCATCGCCGCCGAGGCCGACTGGGCCGATGCCATCGCCCGCGACGACGCGGCCACCGCGGCCTTCGAACCCGAATGGCTGCCCTTCGACCACCCGGTCTGGATCGTCTACTCAAGCGGCACCACCGGCCTGCCCAAGCCCATCGTGCATGGGCAGGGCGGCATCCTGCTCAACATGCATGCCTGCGGTTTGCACCATGACCTCGGCCCCAGCTACGAGGCCAACAATGCCGGCGAGCGCTACCACTGGTTCAGTTCCACCGGCTGGGTGATGTGGAATTCGCAGCTGGCGGGGTTGGCCTCGGGCACCACCATCTGCCTCTACGACGGCAACCCGGCCGGCGGCAAGGAGAAACCGGACTGGGGCGTGCTTTGGCGCTTCGTCGCGCGTCACCGGGTGACCTTCTTCGGTGCGGGCGCAGCTTATTTCGCCAACTGCATGAAGGCGGGTCTGCAGGTCCGCGACTGTGGCGATCTCTCGCGCGTGCGTGCGCTGGGCAGCACCGGCTCGCCCCTGTCCGAGGAAGTGCAGCGATGGGGCACGGCCCAGGTGCTGGGCGCCGGGTCGCCCGCGGTGTGGTGGTACAACATTTCCGGCGGCACCGATTTCTGCGGCGCCTTCGTCGGCGGCAACCGCGAACTGCCCGAGGTGCCGGGGCAGATGCAGTGCCGCTTCCTCGGCGCCGCGGTCGAGGCCTGGAACGAGCAAGGGCAGCCGGTGATCGGCGAGGTCGGCGAACTGGTGTGCACCCGGCCCATTCCTTCCATGCCCCTGTACTTCTGGGGCGACGAGGGCAACGCCCGCTACCTCTCGAGCTATTTCGACACGTACCCGGGCGTCTGGCGCCATGGCGACTGGATCCGCATCGGCGAGGATGGCGGCTGCATCATCTACGGCCGCAGCGACGCGACCATCAACCGCCAGGGCCTGCGCATGGGCACCAGCGAGATCTACAGCGCGGTCGAGGGCCTGCCCGAAGTGCTCGACTCGATGGTGGTGGACCTGGAATACCTGGGCCGTGAAAGCTACATGCCGCTGTTCGTGGTGCTGCGCCCGGGCGTCGTGCTCGACGACGCGCTGCGCGGCCGGATCCATGAGGCCATCCGCAATCACCTGTCGCCACGCTTCCTGCCCAACGACATCTTTCAGGTGGCCGAGATCCCGCGCACGCTGTCTGGCAAAAAACAGGAGCTGCCGATCAAGAAGCTGCTGCTGGGGCAACCGATCGAGAAGGTGGTGAACCGGGAGGCGATGGCCAACCCGGGCAGCCTGGACTGGTTCCTGGCTTTCGCTGCGCAAAGGGCGCAGACGGTCCAGGGCTAGCATCGGGTCGACGCGGCCGCGGGGGCAGGGCGTGCATGCGCCCCGGCCCTGCTGCGGCTTTTGCGGCGCCGCAGCAAAAACGCCGGCCGCATGCTAAGGTCCCCCGACCCAGGGTTAACCCTAAACCCTGACCCGACGCCCTCGCATGTCCTCCACGACCACAACTTCTTCTTCCTCGCCGGCTCCCGGCTTCGTGCAAGCCGTGCTCGCCCTGGGCGTCGGCGGTTTCGCGATCGGCACCGGGGAGTTCGTCATCATGGGCCTGCTGCCCGAGGTGGCGCACGACATCGGCACCACCATCCCCCAGGCCGGCCACGTGATCAGCGCTTATGCCCTGGGCGTGGTGATCGGCGCGCCGGTCCTGGCCGTGCTGGCCGCCGGCTGGCCGCGCCGTGCATTGCTGATCGCGCTGATGGCCGTGTTCGCCGCCGGCAATTTCGCCAGCGCGCTGGCACCCGGCTACCTGTCGCTCAACCTGCTGCGCCTGGCCAGCGGCTTGCCGCACGGCACCTACTTCGGCGTGGCGGCGCTGGTGGCGGCCGGGCTGGCGCCGCCCGGGCGGCGCGCCAGTGCGGTCGGGCTGGTGATGCTGGGCCTGACCGGCGCGACACTGATCGGCGTGCCCATTGCGGCCTGGCTGGGCCAGCAGTTCGGCTGGCGCGCCGCCTTCGTCTTCGTCGGCCTGATCGCCGTTGTGGCCATGGCCATGTTGCGCCGCGCGCTGCCGCCGCTGCCCGCCGCCTCCGGCGCCAGCGCATGGCGCGAACTGGGGGCGCTTCGGCGCAAGCAGGTCTGGCTGACGCTCGGCATCGCCGCGATCGGCTTCGGCGGCATGTTCGCGGTCTTCAGCTACGTGAAGCCGACCCTGACCGAGGTGGCGGGGCTGCCGCTGTCCGGCGTGCCCTTGGTTCTGGCGCTGTTCGGCGTCGGGATGGTGGGCGGCAACCTCGTGGGCGCGCGGCTGGCGGACAAGGCGTTGATGCCCACCATCGGCGGCCTGCTGGTGTGGGCGGCGCTGGTGCTGTGCAGCTTCAGTTTCGCGGCGCACCACGTCGCCACGGCAGCGCTCAGCGTGCTGCTGGTGGGCAGCATCGTGGCCATCGGCCCGGCGCTGCAGATCCGGCTGATGGACGTGGCCGGCGATGCGCAGACGCTCGCGGCGGCGCTCAACCACTCGGCCTTCAACATGGCGAATGCGCTGGGCGCCTGGCTGGGCGGGGTGGCCATCTCGGCCGGCCTGGGCTGGACCTCGACCGGCTGGGTCGGCGCGCTGCTCGCGCTGGCCGGCCTGGGCATTTTCGGCTGGGCGCTGGCCAGCGAGCGCCGGGCGGGTCCGGATGGCCGGGCGGCCGTGGGGCGCGCAGGCGCGTAGGCGCGCCCCTTGGTCAGAGCCAGTTGCCGCTGCCCTGCGGCATCTGGATCGTGGTGGCCGGGTCGCTGCCGCCGACCAGGGCGCCAAAGACGATGCTCAACAGCGAGACGAACAGGCTTGCGAACAGGGCGGTCCAGAAGCCGGAAACCTTGAACCCCTTCACCAGGGCCGCCACCAGCAGCAGCATCAGCGCGTTGATCACCAGCAGGAACAGGCCGAAGGTCAGCAGCGTCAGTGGCAGCGTGAGCAGGATCAGCACCGGCTTGACGACGGCGTTGGCGAAGCCCAGCAGCAGCGCCGAGACGACCAGCGCCGAGGTGCTCTCGAAGCGGATGCCGCTGAACAGATGGCTGGCCACCCAGAGCGACAGGCCGATGATGGCCCAGTGGAGAAGAAAGGGAAGCAGGTTGTCCAGCATCATCCCTTGGCGTCGTCGTTGCGCGGCGCCGCCTTGGGCATGAAGCGCCGCATCCAGGCGCCGAGGCCGGAGCGCCGCGCTTCCTCGGCGGCGAGCGTGTCGGGGCGGCTGGCGTAGTAGACCTCGCGCTCGTGCTCCAGCACGGCGGCCAGCGCCTGCAGGTTGCCGGGGTTGTATTCCCAGAGCCCGCTCACGATGAAGTGGCCCATGTGTTCGGCGTTGGGCTTGGGCGCGATCACGATGTGGCCGGCGCCGAGGCTCTGCAGGAAGGCGGAGCGGGCCCCGGCCAGCCGCATCCCGTCGCCGTAGCCCTCGACCTGCCGGCTCAGGGACAGGCTGATGGCCTGCACGGAGGTGAAGTTCTCGGCGATGAAATAGACCATCTCGACCAGCGCGAGCTTGCTGATCTCGAGCTTTTGCTGGGTGACCGCCGGCGTCGGCGTGAAGTGCTCGATGTGGACCTCGGTGCCTTCCCGGTTGACGGGGACGGGGTCCAGGGTCGCGATGTGGAGCGAACCATCGTAAAGGTACATCGGCGCCCCGAGGACGTACGGGCTCGAGTCGGGTCCCGTGATTCGCAGTTTCGCTCTGGTCATGATTCCCTTGGTACGCCACTGTAGACCGGCGCGGAACCGGCGGGCCGTACCTGGCGTGGATTTCGAAGATTTTTTTCGGGCAATTTACCGATGATGAGGGCGGTCGGCCACACCCGTCTTCCTCCGGACGACCTATGGCGCTTTGCGGAATCAATAACTTTGCCGTACATCGCGCCGATTTGGCTCTCTCCATGCCCGATACAACTTGTAACTTGGACTTGCAAAAGGGGCCGCGAGGAAGCTCCCGACGCCGGACTTCCCTGTTCGCCGATGGGAGACGATGTTTACTTTAGGTAACACTTCGTGCGTTTCTTACGACTAAAGCTCGACGGGGTGGCGCATACAACTTGCGCGAATTCTGCGCAAGTGGAGTAATGCGCAATCGCTTGTCGGAATCGGTTTTTCAGCCTTCTGCCCGACAGGCCGCCAACCTCACTTCAAGGACAGAGCCATGGAACTGACGGAGATCGCCGAATACCAAGACCAACTCGTGCGTCAGCTGGAAGATTCCGGGCTGAACGTCAGTTTTGGTGACGATCTATCCGTCCTGCTGAAAACCTACGAGGCCGCGACCGGCACCGGCTACGTCCAGTTGCCTTTCGTGCTGGAGGATCCGAAGGACTTCAACCCCTACAACTTCTGGGTCTGCTTCGACGACGGCAATGCACCGGTGGCGCTGACCGGCTACCGCACCATGGTCAACGGCGACAGCATTCGCCGTGTCGGCGAGGCCTACAGCGCGGGCACGCTGTACCGCTGCAAGAAGAAGGAAGGCTGGCTGCCCCAATCCGGCCCCGCGCTCGAGCCCCAGGCGCTCTACGGCTACATCGGCGCAGGCTGGGTGCATCCGCGTTATCGCGGTCACAACCTCGCCGGCTTCATCGCCCGCATCGCCCAGTCCGAGGCGCTGCTGCGCACGCGCGGCACGCTGGCCGTGTCGACCGCCATGACGGCCGAGGCGCTCTATCTTTCCGGCATGAACCTGCGCGCCAGCGGCTTGCATCACATGCACGTCGAGCTGGTGCTGGACGGCTACCTGGGCATCGCCGAGCACGACATGCGCCTCTACATCTCGCACAGCACGGGCGAGGAGCTGATGCGCTTCTACGAGCACGAGTTGGCGATGCTGCGCCGGGATGACGACATCCCGTGGCTCCATGGAAACGACAAGACCCATGCCGGGCTCGTGCTGGCCGAGGCCGGGCAAGGCGGCGAGCCCGCCCTGGCGGACCCCGTCAGCGTGCTGGCGGGCCTGACCACCTGACTTGCTTCCGGCCGCGCCGCTGTCGGCGCGTGTGCGGGATCGAGCTCAACCCGGCTCGGTTGGGGTGTCACCCCGGTGGCCGACCCGGAAGTCGTTGCGGCCGCTGCGGTCCACGCCCCGCAGCAGCCACAGCGGCCGCTGTGCGAAGTTGACCGCCACCCCGGTCTTGCCGTCGGCCGGCCGGATGTCGCGCTCGAACACCGAGCTCGAGGGCATGTAGCGCAGCGCCACGCCGGTTCGCCGCCGGTTCGAGGTGTTGGCGCGGGCGCCGTGGATCATGTAGACGTCGTGCAGAGACATCTGGCCGGGCTCCAGTTCCAGGTCCACCGCCTCGGCCTCGTCGAAGCTGCCTGCTGCCATGCGCTGGTTCAGCGTGAGGTCGGTGCGGTCTTCATGCAGGTGCGGATAGAGCCGCTGCGCCTGGTGCGAACGCGGGATCACGCGCAGGCAGCCGTTGGCCGAGGTCGAGGGCTCCAGCGCCACCCACACGGTGCAGTTGGCGAGCGGCCGGATCGGCCAGTAGTGGCCGTCCTGGTGCCAGGGTGTCTCGTAGCCCTCGCTGGCCGGCTTGCAGAAGACGTGGCAGCCCCAGAGGATCACGTCCTCGCCGATCACGCCGGACACGAGCTCGACGATCTCCGGGTCCATCGCCAGGTCGAGGAATTGGCGGCTGCCGCGCACCCCCTCGCCGTTGTCGCCCTCGATGTGGGCCGACACCAGTTTCTCCGGGCGAACGCCGGGGTTGCGGCGGATCAGCTCCTCGAGCGCATCGTGCATCTGCGCCACCCGCGGGGGCGGCAGCCGGAACCGGGGAATCACCCAGCCTTCGCGCTGGTAGCGGGCGATCTCGTCGGGAGACAGCCGGGCCATGTCGTCAGGGCTCCTTGCCCGTCTTCAACGGATAGCCCGCTTCGCGCCAGGCTTTCATGCCGCCATCCAGGGCGACCGCATGCTGGAAGCCCATGTCGCGCAGCGTGGCCGCCGCGAGCGTGGAGATGTAGCCCAGCTCGCAGCAGCTGAGGATGCGCCGCGTGGGGTCGGGCAGATCCTGGTTGACCCGCAGCTCCAGCTGGCCGCGCGGCAGGTGACGTGCGCCCGGCACGTGGCCGGCCTCGTAGGCCTCGCGCTCGCGCACGTCGAGCACGATCAGGTCGTCCTCGCCGGCCTCCACCCGCGCCTTGAGCTCGGCCAGCGCCATGAAGGGCACCCTGGCGCCGGCCTCGGCCAGCAGGCGCGCCACCGTCTTGCCGCCGCTCATGTTGGTGCGCAGCGCCTCGGTGACGTGGGTGGGCATGGTGAGGTTGAGGTTGTTCATCATCGCGACGAAGGCCTCGCGCTCGCGCTTCTGCAGCCGCGGGTTGTGGGCCAGCTCCTCGCCGATGGTCGAATGCGTGCGTCCCTTGTAGTCGTGCGCCGGGCAGACCTTGAGCGCCGGGTCCAGCTTCAGCACGCGGTTGAACAGGCTGTCGTACAGCGCATGGGGGTCGCCGCTGGGCAGGTCGGTGCGGCCGGTGGCACCGATCAGCAGGGTGTCGCCGGTGAAGAGCCGGTCCTCCACCTGCAGGCACATCGAGTCGGCGGTGTGGCCGGGCGTGTGCAGCACCGAGAGCCGAAGCTTGCCCAGCACGAGCATCTCGCCGTCGGCCAGCCGCATGTCGACGAAAGGCGCCGGGCTGGCCCGGTGCATCACCACCGGCAGCTTGAGCTGGCGCGCCAGCTCGCGCGTGGCGGAGAAATGGTCGGCGTGCGTGTGGGTGTCCACCAGGTAGCGGATGCGCACGCCGTCGCGTGCCGCCAGCCCGAGGTAGTGGTCGATCTGGCTGAGTTCCGGATCGATCAGCGCGGCCACGCAGCTCTGCTCGCAGCCCACCAGGTAGGACTGGCAGCCGCCGGTGGCGACCTGCTCGAAGAGCATGCGGCCGCCGCGCTCAGCTGGGTTGCTTGACCACGCGCAGATAGGGCTTCGGTGCGTTCCAGCCCTCCGGGAAGAGCTTCTTGGCGTCCTCGTCGGAGACCGAGCCGGCGATGATCACGTCATCGCCCTGCTTCCAGTTCACCGGCGTGGCCACCTTGTGCCTGGCGGTCAACTGCATGGAGTCGAGCACGCGCAGGATCTCGTCGAAGTTGCGCCCGGTGGTCATCGGGTACGTCAGCATGAGCTTGATCTTCTTGTCGGGGCCGATGATGAAGACCGAGCGCACGGTCGCATTGGTGGCGGCGGTGCGGCCGTCGGAGGTGCCGGGCTCTTCGGCCGGCAGCATGTTGTAGAGCTTGGCCACCTTCAGGTCGGTGTCGCCGATCATCGGGTAGGTGGGGCGGTGGCCCTGGGTCTCCTGGATGTCGTCGCACCACTTGTCATGGGCGTCCACCGGGTCGATGCTCAGGCCGATCAGCTTGGCGTTGCGCTTGGTGAACTCGGGCTCGATCTTCGCCATGTAGCCCAGCTCGGTGGTGCACACCGGGGTGAAGTCCTTGGGGTGGGAGAACAGGATGGCCCATTGGTCGCCGATCCATTGGTGGAAGTCGATCTCCCCCTTCGTGGTCTTGGCCGTGAAATTGGGGGCTTCGTCGTTGATGCGCAGGGACATGTTCGCTCCTTCGAGTTGATGGGCGGCAGGCGCCTTCTTGCCGTTCGGGCGCCAAGGGCCGAAGCATAGAAGACTGGCGCGCCCCGCGCCAGCGGCGGAAGAATGACAGGAGGGTGCCGCGGCCTTGCCGCGGCGCACCATGGCGCCGGTCAGCTCTTCTTGGAGGTCTTCGCGAAGAACTGCGTGGGCTTGTGCTCGACCGAGTCGCTGCCGCACTTGGGGCAGCGCAGTTGCACGGTCTCATGCTCGGCGATGTGCTCGGCGTGTTCGAACACCTCGCCGCACTTCTGGCAACGGTACTGGTAGGTAGGCATCGCGCACCTCCGCGTGAAGGCCGCTCATGCTAAACCCAAAGCCGGGGCCGGGCTACCGTCACGTCCGCGGCGATTCACGACGACTCGGCCGCCGCCGCTGCCACAAGCCAGTCGCGGAAGGCGACCAGCGCCGGACGCTCTTCGCCGCCGGCGGGCGTGACCAGCAGGTAGCCGCGCTCGGCCCGCAGCGGCCGGTCGCAGGCCACCACCAGTTCGCCGCGCTCCAGTTCCGGCTCGATCAGCATGCGCGGCATCAGGGCCACCCCGAGGCCGTGCGCGGCGGCCACCGCGATCATCGAGAACAGCTCGTAGCGCGGACCGCTGCGCGCGCGCGGCGCGTCCACCTTCTGAGCGTCGAACCACTCGTGCCAGCCGTCGGGGCGGGTGCTCTGCTGCAGCAGCGGCATCCTGGCGATCGCGGCCGGCGACAGCTGGGCCTTGGCACCGAGCAGGGCGGGGCTGCACACCGGCACCACGTCCTCGTGCAGCAGCAGCACCGAGCGCGTGCCGGCCCAGTTGGCCGCCTGCTGGGGTGTGCCGGTGTAGAGGGCGGCGTCGAAGGAGGTGTCGTTGAACAGGAAGGGGCGGGTGCGCGTCTCGATGTGGACCGTGATGTCCGGATGCCGCGCCGCGAAATCCGGCAGGCGTGGAATCAGCCAGCGGGTGGCGAAGGTCGGTACCGCGGCCAGTTGCAGTGCCCCGCCCACGCCCTGGCGCGCCATCGCATCCAGCGTGTCGCGCTCCATGCTGTCGAGCTGGCGCGAGATCTGCCGGGCGTAGTCGGCGCCGGCCGGCGTCAGGGCTACGCCGTGGCGGGTGCGGCGGAACAGCGCCATGCCCAGGAAATCCTCCAGCGCCGTGATCTGGCGCGAGACCGCGCTCTGCGTCAGTGCGAGCTCCTGCGCCGCGCGCGTGTAGCTCTCGTGGCGGGCGGCGGTCTCGAAGCAGATCAAGGCCTGGGTGGAGGGGAGTCTTCGGCGCATGGTATGCGGGCGCTACATAGTTGATGGAGAGTGCTTATCTTGAAGAGCAGCCACCGATTGTCGGTCGGTGTGCGAAAACCGCATAACTGGGTTCCGAATCTTCGTTTGCGCCCGGCGGTCCCGAAGCTTAGGATCGCACCCAGCTTCCTTCCAGACACATCCACCGGAGACCGCACATGGCCCACGCCGCATTCCAATGGGACGACCCCCTCCTGCTCGACCAGCAACTCACCAGCGACGAGCGTGCCGTGCGCGATGCCGCCCGTGCCTACTGCCAGGGCCAGCTCGCCCCGCGCGTGCTCGAGGGCTTCCGCACTGGCGAGACCGATCCGAAGATCTTCCGCGAGATGGGTGAGCTCGGCCTGCTCGGCCCGACCATCCCCGAGCAATACGGCGGCCCCGCGCTCAACTACGTGTGCTACGGCCTGATCGCCCGCGAGGTCGAGCGCGTCGACTCCGGCTACCGTTCCATGGCCAGCGTGCAGAGCTCGCTGGTGATGGTGCCGATCAACGAATTCGGCACCGAGGCGCAGAAACAGAAATATTTGCCCAAGCTGGCCACCGGCGAATGGATCGGCTGCTTCGGCCTGACCGAGCCCGACCACGGTTCCGACCCCGGCAGCATGGTCACCCGCGCCAGGAAGGTCCCGGGCGGCTACTCGCTCACCGGCGGCAAGATGTGGATCAGCAACAGCCCGATCGCCGACGTCTTCGTGGTCTGGGCCAAGGAAGTCAGCGAAGGCGGCGCCGTCGGCCCGATCCGCGGCTTCGTGCTGGAGAAGGGCATGAAGGGCCTGTCGGCCCCCGCCATCCACGGCAAGGTCGGCCTGCGCGCCAGCATCACCGGCGAGATCGTGATGGACAACGTGTTCTGCCCCGAGGAGAACGCCTTCCCCGAGGTGCGCGGCCTGAAGGGCCCCTTCACCTGTCTGAACAGCGCGCGCTACGGCATCTCCTGGGGCGCGCTCGGCGCGGCCGAGGACTGCTGGCACCGTGCCCGCCAGTACACCCTGGACCGCAAGCAGTTCGGCCGCCCGCTCGCCGCCAACCAGCTGGTCCAGAAGAAGCTGGCCGACATGCAGACGGAGATCACGCTGGGGCTGCAGGGCTGCCTGCGCCTGGGCCGCATGAAGGACGAGGGCACCGCCTCGGTCGAGGTCACCTCGCTGCTCAAGCGCAACTCCTGCGGCAAGGCGCTGGACATCGCCCGCCTGGCCCGCGACATGATGGGCGGCAACGGCATCAGCGACGAATTCGGCGTGGCGCGCCACCTGGTCAACCTGGAGGTGGTCAACACCTACGAGGGCACGCACGACATCCATGCGCTGATCCTGGGTCGCGCGCAAACGGGCATTGCAGCGTTTGCCAACTGATATGGCGACGGCGGCACTCGAGGGCATCAAGGTTCTCGACCTCTCCCGCGTGCTCGCGGGACCCTGGTGCACCCAGATCCTCGCCGACCTGGGTGCGGACGTCGTCAAGATCGAGCGCCCCGGCGTGGGCGACGACACCCGCACCTGGGGCCCGCCCTTCCTGAAGGACGCCCAGGGCCGCGACACCGACCAGGCCAGCTACTTCACCGCCTGCAACCGCAACAAGCGCTCGGTCACCATCGACATGGCGACCGCCGAGGGCCAGGCGCTGTTGAAGAAGATGGCGGCCGAGGCCGACATCCTGGTCGAGAACTTCAAGACCGGCGGACTGAAGCAATACGGCCTGGACTACGAGAGCCTGCGCGCCATCAATCCGCGCCTCGTCTACTGCAGCGTGACCGGCTTCGGCCACGACGGCCCGCATGCCGGGCGCGCCGGCTACGACCTCATGATCCAGGCCACCAGCGGCATGATGAGCATCACCGGCCGCCCGGACGAGGAGCCCGGCGGCGGCCCGCTGCGCGTGGGGGTGGCGCTCACGGACCTTTTCACCGGCGTCTACGCCTCCACCGCGATCCTGGCCGCCATCGAGGTGCGGCACCGCACCGGCGAGGGCCAGCACATCGACATGGCGCTGCTGGACGTCGGCATGGCCATCCTGGCCAACCAGGCCAGTGCCTTCCTCAATACCGGCGTCGCCCCCAAGCGCCAGGGCAACAGCCACCCCAGCCTCGCGCCCTACCAGGACTTCCACACGAAGGACGGTGCGATGCTGCTGGCCATCGGCAACAACGGCCAGTTCACCCGCTTCTGCGAGGCGGCCGGCCAGACCGGGTGGGCCACCGATCCGCGCTTCACCACCAACACGCTGCGGGTGCGGCACCGCGAGGTGCTGATCCCGTTGATGGAAACCGTCACCCGCACGAAAACCACCGCCGAGTGGATCGCGCTGCTCGAGGACAAGGCCGTGCCCTGCGGCCCCATCAACAACATCGCCCAGGCTTTCGAGGACGAGCAGGTCAAGGCGCGGGGTCTCGCGGTCACGCTGCCGCGCGATGCCGGCGACGGCATCACCCAGATCGCCGGCGTGGCCAGCCCGCTGCGCCTGCAGTCGACGCCGCCCGTGCTGCGGCGCGCGCCGCCGGCGCTGGGCCAGCACACGGACGAGGTGCTGGCCGAGATGGGGCTGGACGAGAAGCAGCGTGCGGCGCTGCGCGAGGCGGGTGTGATCTAACGCGGCGCCCTGGCTTCGCCGCTGGCGTCGGTGCACCTGGCCCAGGGGCGTCTCCTCGGCCGAATGACGGATGTCGGCTTGTCGCAGCGCGACGCCTCCACTTTGCGCGTCCTGACGGACGAGGTGCTCAAGACCAGCGAGATCGAGGGCGAGCGACTCGACCCGGAGACCGTCCGCTCCTCCATCGCGCGGCGGCTGGGGCTGGACATCGGGGCACTGGCCCCGGCTGACCGGCATGTCGACGGCGTGGTCGACATGGTGCTCGACGCCACCAGCACCCACGCGCAGCCCCTGACGCGCGAGCGGCTGTTCGGCTGGCATGCGGCGCTCTTTCCGACGGGCTACAGCGGGCCGTCGCCGATCCGCACCGGCGCCTGGCGCGACGATGCCACAGGGCCGATGCAGGTGGTCTCCGGGCCGGTCGGGCGGCGCAAGGTGCATTTCGAGGCGCCGCCTGCTTCTCGGCTCGAGCTGGAGATGACGCGATTCCTGGAGTGGTTCGAACTGTCCCGGGATGGTGATCTGCTGGTCCATGCGGGCCTGGCGCACCTGTGGTTCGTGACGCTGCACCCCTTCGACGACGGCAACGGCCGCATCGCGCGCGCCGTCGGCGACATGGCCTTGGCACGGGCCGAAGGCTCATCGCAGCGCTTCTTCAGCCTGTCCGCCCAGATCCAGCGCGAGCGCAAGGACTACTACGACATGCTGGAACGCACGCAGAAAGGCTCGATGGACGTCACGCCCTGGCTGGCCTGGTTCCTGGGCTGCCTGTTGCGTGCGGTCGAGGGCGCGGAGGCGGGTCTGTCGACGGTGCTCGCCAAGTCCCGGTTGTGGCAGCGGCTCGCAGGCACGCCCCTCAACGAGCGCCAGATCAAGCTGATCAACCGCCTGCTCGACGGCTTCGAAGGCAAGCTCACGAGCAGCAAGTGGGCGGCGATCGCCAAATGCTCGGCGGATACCGCGCTGCGCGACATCAGCGACCTGGTGGCCCGGGGCGTGTTGAAGAAGTCCGAGTCCGGCGGCCGCAGCACGAGCTACGAACTCGTGCTGCCGGCCTGACTACAGCACCCGCCCCACGATCGCCAGCGCGAACACCACCACGCCCAGCACGAGGTTCAGCTCCACCAGCTTGCGGATGGTGTTGAGCTGGGCCGCCGCCACCGGCCATTCGCGCGCCGCGACCGCACGCTGCAGGCGCGGGTGAGGCGCGAAGCGGATGTGGAGGTACAGGGCCATCATCATCAGCCCGATGCCGAGCATCGCGTGCACGCTCCAATGCACGCGCGCGAAGCCGCCCGCCAGCCACACCATGCCGAAGCCGCTGGCCAGCAGCACCGCGATGGCGACCGCGACACCGGCCAGGAAGCGCGACAGCGCCTGCGCCATCAACGGAAGCCGAAGCGGCGGCTCCAGCACCGCGACGGCGGAGGGCCGGACGGCGAAATGCATGACGGCCATGCCGCCCACCCAGAAGGCGGCGGCGAGCAGGTGCAGCAGGAGCAGGAGGGCGTGGGGCATGGCGGGAGCTTAGCCCACCGCCAGCGCGGCACGCAGCCGCGCCACCAGGCGCCGCGCCTCGGGCTGCGAGCCGACGTTGGTGAAGCTCATCAGCAAACCTTCGGTGCGCGGGCCGGCCATGTAGCGCTCCGACAGCGGCGCGCATTGCAGGCCCGCCGCCAGGGCGCGACGGCCGAGCGCGCGGTCATTGCCCAGTCCCTCGAAGCGCGCGATCAGGTGCATGCCGCCGCTGCGCAGTTCCACGCGCACCGCATCGCCGAAAGCGCGCTGCAGCTCGGCGGCCAGCAGCGCCCGGCGGCGCGCATAGAGCAGCCGCATCTTCTTGATGTGGCGCGCGAAGTGGCCTTCCCGCATGAAGTCGCACACCACCGCCTGGATCAGCGCCGGGCAGCCGTTGGAGGCGACGCCGGCCGCCCGCGCGAAGCGCTCGGCGAGCGGGGCCGGCACCACCAGGTAGGCCAGGGCCAGTCCGGGGTAGAGCACCTTCGAGAAGGTGCCGGCATAGAGCACGCGCTCCCGCCGGTCCAGGCTCTTGAGGGCCGGCAGCGGGTGCCCGGCGTAGCGGTATTCGCCGTCGTAGTCGTCCTCCACGATCCAGGCGCGCGCCGACTGCGCCCACGCCAGCAGTTCGAGCCGGCGCGCCATGCTCATCGCATGGCCCAGCGGGGCCTGGTGCGAGGGCGTGACGACCGCCAGCCGCGCATCCGGCGCACGTTGGCGGCCTCGCGCCACGCACAGGCCGTCTTCGTCGACAGAAACCGGCACGACGCGCTGGCCTGCGCCCTGCAGCACCTCGCGTGCCTGCGGGAAGCCCGGGTCTTCCAGCCACACGCGTTCGCCGGGCGCGAGCAGCGTGCGCGCCACCAAGGCGATGCTGGCCCGGTGGCCGGCGGTCACGATGACCTGCGCGGGGCTGCATGCCACGCCACGCGCCACCCGCAGATGGGCCGCGATGGCTTCGCGCAACGGCGCATGGCCCGCCGGGTCGCCGTAGTGCAGGTCGTCCAGGCCGAGTGAGCGTGCCCGCCGTGCGGCCAGCCGCGTCCAGAGCTTGCGGGGGAAGGCATCGAGTGCCGGCAGGCCGAGCTGAAAGGGTCCGGGCGGCGGCGCCGGCACGAGCGCCGGCGGGGATGGTTCCCGCCTCGCGGGCGCCGCGCTGCGCGAAGGCCTGCGCTGCGGGAGCGCAGGCGAGACCACCGTGCCCGCCTGGCCACGCGCCTCGAGGTAGCCCTGGCCCGCCAGCTCGGCATAGGCCAGCTCGACCGTGCCGCGCGCCACGCCCAGCTCGCCGGCCAGGCTGCGCGCGGAGGCCAGCCGCTCGCCGGGCTGCAGCAGGCCCTGCTCGATCGCGCCGCGGAAGCGCTCGCAGATCTGCTGGTACAGCGGCGTCGCCTGCGCCCGGTCCAGCTTCAGCAAGGTTGCGTAAGACAGCGAAGGTTTCATCATGGCCCAGTCGTTTCGCTCGATCTTGGCTCTTTGTCCTGGTGCATCCTAGCCCTACGCTGAGGCCTTTCAGTCGAACAGGGATCACATGGGCGAAATGAAAGTTTTCCTGGCCGGCGCGGCGGGTGCGGTCGGTTCGGTGCTGGGCCCGCTGCTGATCGATGCCGGCTACACCGTCTATGGCAGCACGCGCCGGGCCGATCGGGCGCCGACGCTCGAAGCACAGGGCGTGACGCCGGTCGTGGTGGACGTGTTCGACGCAGGCGCCCTCGCGCAGGCGTTGAAGCGCATCGCGCCCGACGCGGTCGTGCACCAGCTCACCGACCTGCCGCGGACGCTCGATCCCGCGGCGATGGCCGATGCCGTGGCGCGCAACGCCCGCGTGCGCAGCGAAGGCACGCGCAACCTGGTCGCGGCGGCCCTTGCCTCGGGCTGCGGCCGCATGGTCGCGCAGAGCATCGCCTGGGCCTATGCACCGGGCCCTCAGCCCTGGCGCGAGTCGCACCCCCTGGACCTGGCGGCCGCGGACCCGCGCGGCATCACGGTCCGCGGCGTGGCGGCGCTGGAGTCGACGACGCTGGGCACGCCGGGCCTGGCCGGCACCGTGCTGCGCTACGGCCGCTTCTACGGGCCGCGCACGTCGGCCGCTGCGCCCACGGGTGCCAGCCCGGTCCACGTCGAGGCGGCGGCATGGGCCGCGCTGCTGGCCTTGCAGCGCGGCGCGGTGGGCATTTTCAACATCGCGGAGGAAGGGCCCGAACTCGACGGCGGGAAGGCCCGGCGCGAGCTTGGATGGCATGCGGGCCTGCGCTGGCCGGTGGAGGTGCTGGCATGAATAGCTCGCCCCTTGGCGTGCACCGTGCACTGGCGTTCGGCGCGCTCTCGCTGGCGGCGGCCTGGGTGTTGCTCGTGCCGGCCGCGCCCCGGTCGGCCGCCCGCTGGATCGACGACCTGTGCAGCACGGCCTTGGGCCGGCCGATGTTCGCCTCGGCGCCGGCGGCTGCGGGCAGCGCCGCGCGGCCGGCCACCCGCGTGCAGCCGCTGTCCTGCGAGCCGCTGCCGAACGTGCCCGGCAAGTCGCAGACCACGGTGCTGGTGGAGTTTCCGCCGCTGGCCTATTCGCCGGCGCACCGGCATCCGGGCTCGGTCACGGCGGTGGTGATCGAAGGCACGGTGCGCTCGCAGCTGCAGGGTACGCCGGCGCACGACTACCAGGCCGGCCAGAGCTTCTTCGAGCCGCCGGGCACGCTCCACGTGTTCGCCGAGAACCCGGACCCGTCGCGCAGCGCGAAGCTGCTGGCCTTCTTCGTGACCGACGAGAACTGCGGGCCGTTGACGGTCTACGAGTGAAGCGTCTGGTTGGGTTGGCGTTCTTGCAGCCCTTGCGACGGGCCAGCGTGCAAGAGAAGCATGCTTTGTCAATACACCCGATCGGGTGATTGAGAGCGAGCCGTCGGCGCCACTAGACTCCGCGCGCCGATCCTTTGCCTTTCTTGTGACGAAGTTCGGTGTCGTCTCACTGTTTCATGGCGGCCTTGCTTCAACCACTGGGGAGTCCCGATGACAAAAAGCTTTAGATCATTTTCAGCCCTTTCGCCAGGCTTTCGCGAGCTCAGTGCGCGCGAGGTCGAACTCGTGAGCAGTACGTGAAGAAGATCTTCCTGATCAAAACGCTGTTCGGCACCTGCCGCCTGTCGGCGGATGAAAAGTGGAGGCGCGTACTTCTGCGTGGCCCATGGATGATCCTGCTCGCGCTATTGAGCGTGTCGATGGCTTTCACGGCTTCGTCTGGCGTGGCGGGGCGCATGGGCTACGCGGCATTCTTCATGGCGCTGGAGTTCGGGCTCGTCGGTGCCTTTCTGGTCTACGCTGCCTTTGTCTCTTGGTGCAGCAGGACAAGCGGGGTCTCCAGGAGATCGGGTGAGGCGGCCCATGACGCGTCCATCGAGCCCATCGGCTGGCGGGCCTTCGGCGTCTTTCTGGTCGCTGCAGCATCCGGTGTTCATCTTCTTCTGATCACCATCGGAAAGTAAAGGCCATGCATGGGAGACCACGGCAATAAAAAGCTGAAGCGCACTGGTCAGCCGAGACCATCTCTTGGACATCCCGAAGTCCGATGACATGATCACCTGCAACGGATGCGGCGCAACTGGGCACGACGCGATATCCGGGCCACCGCGATTCAACTCGCCAAAGACGGAGTCGAGAAGATGCTCACCGACTCCTTCAATGGGCCGGGTTGGAGGAAGTGAGTCAACGATCGCTCGGGCAGTTCGCAAGAATCGCCGCTCATCGCGACATAGCTACCGGCCTTTCGGACTCGTCTCTATCGGTTAGGTAGGGCATAGGGGACATGAAGCAAGGAAGCATCAATCCACCTTGATCGACGCCGCCTTCACCACCTGCTGCGCCTTCGCCGTTTCGTCGACGATGAACTTGTCGAACTGCGCGGAGGGCATGGTGAAGGCCTCGGCGCCCAGCTTGTCCAGGCGTTCCTTCAACTCCGGCGCCGCCATGATCTTCGCGACCTCGGCCTGCAGCCGCTCGACCGCCGGCTTGGGCGTCTTGGCCGGCGCGAACAGGCCCACCCAGAACTGGTACTCCGAGCCCGGCACGCCGGCCTCGACCGTGGTCGGCAACTGCGGCATCACGCCCGAGCGCTTGCCGGTACCCACCGCCAGGGCCTTGAGCTTGCCGTCCTTGACGAGCGGCAGCGCCGACACCATCGGCGCGAAGAACCAGTCGATGCGCCCGCCCATCACCTCGGTCATGGCCTCGGGCGTGCCGCGGAAGGGCACGTGCTGCGCCTGCACGCCCGCCGCCAGCCGGAACACCTCGGCGTTCATGTGGGTGGCCGAGCCGTTGCCGGCCGAGCCGTAGTTGAAACCGCCGGGCTTGGCCTTGGCTTGCGCCACCAGGTCCTTCACGTCGGTGAAGCGGTTCGGTGCGACCACCAGCATGTTGGGCAGGCTGGCCATCGGCGTGATGCCGGCGAAGTCCTTGATCGTGTCGTAGGGCAAGTTGGGGTAGATCGACGGATTGACCAGGTGCCCGGCCGAATGCACGAGCAGCGTGTAGCCGTCGGCCGGCGCCTTCGCGACCTGCGCCGCGCCGAGCGTGCCGCCGGCGCCGGGCTTGTTGTCGACGATCACGCTGGTGCCCAGTGCCGGGCCCAGGCGCTCGGCCACCAGGCGGGCCACGATGTCGGTGCCGCTGCCGGCAGTGAAGGGCACGACCATCTTGATGGCCTGGCCCTTCGGCCAGTCGCCCTGGGCGTGGACGCTGCCCAGCGCACAGGCCGCCAGGGTGGCCGCGAGCAACTGGCGGCGGCGGGGGATGAATGAGGTCATGGGTTGTCTCCGATGAATCAGGAAAAAGAGGAACGCGGCTCAGGCCGCCGGGGGCGTGTTCGCCATCACCAGCGCGACCAGCACGGGCCGCGGGCTGCGGTTGACGAGTTGCCGCTTTTCGCCGGGCGCGAAGCGGCAGGAGTCGTAGGGGCGCAGCACCTGCTCGTCGCGCTGGCCCTCGAGCTCGGACACGACGTGCAGCTCACCTTCCAGCACGAGGTAGAGCTTCTCGATGGACGAGCCGTCCAGGCCGGTGTGGCCGCCGGGCAGGATCTGGCTCATGCCCATCCACATCTGCGATGACGGCCCGGCTTCCTTGCCCTGCAGGCGCAGGCAGCGCATGTCGAAGTGGTTCGGCGCCTCGTAGGCGGGCGCCTGGTCGAAACGGGTGATGTGCATTGCGCTGTCTCAGGGCCGCAGCACCACGCGATCGGTGCTGCCGGAGAGCACCAGCCGGTAGGCGTCCGCCGCTTCGTCGAGCCCGAAGGCGCGCGCGACAGGGAAGGGTTTGAGCGTGCCTCGCTCGAAGCCCTCGCGCATCACGTCAAGTTGCGCCGTGGAAGCCACGCAGCCCATCGCCAGCGAGTCGATGCCCACGTAGGTGTGCATGCCGCGGTAGAAGGCGAAGATGTCGAAGGGCACCGCGCGGTCGTGGGTGGCGATGAAGATCTGCGTCGCACCCTTGGCCATGGCCTTGTTGGCGGCCTCGAAGTAGGCGCTGCCCACGGTGTTGTAGACGATGTCCGCACCCCGGCCGTCCGTGATTTCGCGCACCCGGGCGGCGATGTCTTCGGCGCTCGCGTCGATCACGTCGACCGGTGCACAGGCAAAGCCCTCGAAGGGCCCCGGGCGCCGCTGCACCGCAATCACGCGTGCGCCGCCCTGCGCGGCCAGTTGCACCGCGGCCTGGCCCACCTTGCCGTTGGCGCCCAGCACCAGCGTGGTCTGTCCGGCCTGCGGCATGCCGCTGCGGCGGAAGCCTTCGTACGCCGTGACGAAGGGCACGCCCACCGCGCCGGCCTCGTCCATCGTGATGCTGCGCGGGCGTACGCGCAGTGCCTCTACCGGCAGCAGCAGGTAGCGCGCGTGGGAGCCGTCGCGCGTGATGCCGATGTCGCCGCCGGAGCCGTAGACCTCCCGGCCCACCCATTCGCCCGGACCCGCGATCACCACGCCCGCGAAGTCGCGGCCGGGGCTGCGCGGCCACACGGCCTGCGGCATCAGGCCCAGGCTGGCCTTGACGTCGCTCGGGTTCACCGCGGCGGCGCAGACGCGCACCACGGCGTATCCGGGCTTCGCGGCGGGCTCCTGCTGCGGCGCGATGTCGAGCTCGAGCGCGTCGAGGTTCGCGGCCTTGTCGTGAAGGCGCACGGCGCGTGCGGCCGTCTCCGTGTTCAATACGGCGCTCATCTCATTGCCCCCCCGCCAGGCCGAGCATCGTGCGCGCCTCGCGCGCGCTCGCGATTTCGCCGCCCAGGCTTTCGATGATGTCGCGCGCCTTGGCGACCAGTTCCGCGTTGCTCTTGGCCAGCACGCCCTTCTCCAGGTAGATGTTGTCTTCCATGCCGACCCGCACGTGGCCGCCCAGCAGCCAGGCCTGCGCGACGATGGGGAACTCCATGCGCCCGATGCCGAAGGCGCTCCAGAAGGCGCCGCGCGGCAGCATGTCGCGCGCGTACATCACGGTCTGCGGCGTGGGCATGAAGCCGTATTTCACGCCCAGCACCAGGGTCCACATCGCCGGACCTTCGAGCGTGCCGTCGGCGATGAGGTCCAGCGCCATGTGGATGTCGCCGGAATCGAAGATCTCCAGCTCGGGCTTCACGCCCGCCTCGCGGATCACCTTCGCCATGCGGCGGACGTTCTTCGGTGTGTTGATGACCACGTCCGGGCCGGAGTTCATGGTGTTGAGGTCCAGCGAGCAGACGTCCGGCTTGATCAGGGCGATGTGCTCTACGCGCTTTTCCGGCGGCAGCAGGCTGGTGCCGGGCGCGTAGACCTTCGGGTCATCCTCGCTCGGGATGAAGCGGCCGCCAGGGCCGGTCGTGAGGTTGATGATCAGTTCGCGGTTTTTCTGGCGGATGCGGTCGACCACGTCGCGGTAGAGCTCGACCTGCATCGAAGGCTTGCCGCTTTCCGGATTGCGCACGTGAATGTGCACCTGGCCCGCGCCGGCCTCGGCGGCAGCCAGGCATTCGTCGGCGATCTGCGCGGGCGTGATCGGCAGGTGCGGGGTCTGCTCCGGCTTGACCAGGTTGCCGGTCACCGCGCAGGTGATCAATGTCCTGCTGTTCATAGATGCCTCCCTCCATCCACCACGATGCGCGTGCCCGTGACGAAGCGCAGCGTGGTCGCCAGCGCCTCGACCGTGGCCGCCACGTCCTGCGGCGTGCCGATCCGGCCCAGCGGCGTGGTCTGTGCCATCTGCGCCTTGAAGGCGTCGCCGCGCCCCGGAACGAAGCCGGACTCGACCGCCCCGGGCGAGACCGAGACCACCCGCACCGCCGGCGCCAGCACCTTGGCCAGCGCGTCGCCCACCACGTCGAGGCCGGCCTTGGCCGCCACATAGGCCAGGTTGCTGCCGACGCCTGTGAATCCGGCGATCGAGGAGATGTTGACCACCAGGCCGTCGCCGCTGGCCTTGAGCAGCGGCACGAAGGCGCGGATGGTGGCGAACACGCCGCGGAAGTTGGCGCGCATCAGATCGTCGATCAGCTCGTCGCTCAGGCCGTCGAGGTCGGCCGCGGGCACGGGCCGGGTGTGGCCGGCGCTGTTGACCAGGATGTCGCAGCGGCCGAAGCCTTCCTGCACCGCGGCGGCGGCGCGCTGCAGGCTGGACGTGTCGACGATGTCGGCCTGCAGCGCGAGATGGCGCTGGCCGGCCGCGGCCGGCAGGGCGGCCGTGCGGGCGTCGGCATCGTCGGCGTGGCGGTGCAGCAGCACGCAGCTGGCGCCGAGCGCGGCCAGTCGCTGCGCGGTGGCGTAGCCGATGGCGCCGAGGCCGCCGGCGATGACGGCCACCCGGCCGTCGAGTCGGGGTGTGGGATCGAAGCTCATGGAGAAGTGCGGTGGAGGGTCGGAAAGGGATTCAGGGAATGGGCGGGCGCGGAAACTTCATCTCGCCGGGCTCGAGCACGAAGTCGTGCGCCAGCGTGGCGGCCTGGCCGTCCTGCTGCGCCTCGAAGCGGCCGATCAGCCGGCGCGTGACGCCGAACACCGGGTCGCTCTCCAGGTTCTCGTCGTCGTCGGCGAAGACCTGCGTGATCAGCACCTTGTGGCCGGGCTTGCTGACCATGAAGTGCAGGTGCGCCGGCCGGTTGGGATGACGCTGCTGCGCGCGCAGCAGCACGCCGCAGGGACCGTCGGTCGGCACCGGATAGCCGGCCGGGCGCACGGTGGTGAAGCGGAAGCGGCCTTCGGCGTCGGTTTCGAAGCGGCCGCGCAGGTTCATGTCTTGCTGCTGCGGGTCCTGGTTCTCGTACAAGCCGACGGGGGAGGCCTGCCAGGTGTCGACGATGGCGCCGGCGATCGGCCGGCCCTCTGTATCGCGCACCGTGCCCGTCACCTCGAGGGGGATGCCGCCGGGCGTGTCGGAACGGGCAATGCACTCACCCGTGGCGCACAGGGGCGCGTTGGCGCGCCAGAAGGGGCCCAGCAGCGCGGCCGGCGACTCGCCCTGCGGGTCCTGGTTGTTCAGCAGCGCGACCAGGGTGGACACGCCCAGCAGGTCGGCCGCCAGCACGACCTCGTTCTTCTTGTCGCCGGTGGCGTGGCCGATGCCGACGATGAAGTCCAGCGCGGACTCGAATTCCTCCTCGGTGAGCCTCACCTCCTGGACGAAGGCGTGCAGGTGGCGGGTGAGCGCAGCCATCACGGTGCGCAGGCGCTCGTCGGGCGTTCGGGCCATGGCGGCAAGCGCCATCTCGAGCACGGATTCGGGGGTGGTCACGATCTTCATGGGGCTGCCTTTGTCTTGCAAACGTTTGCAGATTATGCGGCCAGAATTATTTCGGTCAATCTCAGGGTTTACGCTTAATTCCGTCTGAAACCGCGCGATACTCCGTTCGTCATTCTCGACCAATCGTTTGCATTCCTATGAGCACTCCATCCCCCCAGGCCGTGACCATCCGCGACGTGGCGCATGCCGCGGGGGTGCATGTTTCAACGGTGTCGCGGGCCCTCAATCCCGAGCGGCGGGGCTTGATCAGTGAAGAGGTGCTGCGTGTGGTGGAGGAGGCGGCGCAGCGCCTGGGCTACCGGCCCAACCGCGCCGCGGCCGCGCTGCGCACGGGGCGCACCCGCACCATCGGTGTGCTGGTGCCGGACATCACCAACGCAGTCTTTCCGCCCATCCTCCAGGGCATCGAGGCCAGCGCCTCGGCGCGCGGCTACTTCGTGTTCGTGACCAACGTGGTGGACCATGCGCTGGCCCGGCCGATCGTGGAGCGCATGATGGCGCAGAAGGTCGACGGCGTGGTGCTGGCGATCGCCACCCGTGACGATCCGCTGCTCGACTTCCTGCGGCAGGCCGGCATGAAGGCAGTGCTGGTGAACCGGGCCGACGAAAGCGGGCGCCTGCCTGCCGTGGTCAGCGATGACCGGCTGGCGATGAAGCTGGCGGTCGACCACCTCGTCGGCACCGGACACCGGCGCATCGCGCACCTGGCCGGCCCGCAGGACGTGCCCACCGGCGTGGCGCGACGGCAAGGCGTGGAGCAGGCGCTGCGCGACCGCGGCCTGCCGCTGGCCGCCGAGGCCGAGTGCGACAGCTACAGCCGCGAAGCTGGCCGCCGGGCCATGGCCCAACTCCTGGCGCAGCACGACCGGCCGGAGGCGGTGGTCTGCTGCAACGACCTGGTGGCCCTGGGTGCCTACGATGAGCTGCGCGCGCGCGGCCTGCGCGTGCCGCAGGACATCTCGATCACCGGCCACAACGACATGCCGCTGGTCGACATGGTCGACCCGCCGCTCACCACCATCCGCCTGCCGCACCGCGAACTGGGGTGGCGCGCGGCCGAGATGCTGTTCGACGAGATCGAAGGCCGGGCGCTGTCGGCCTCCACGGTGGTGCTGCGGCCGGAGCTGGTGGTGCGCGAGTCGACGTGCGCCCGCACGGGATAGACGCTCCACCGCCAAATCGGACGCCTGCTTCTGTGACAACGCTCACGCTGCAAGCGGGTTTGTAAGTCAAAAGACATAGTCGACATTGGCGCGGAGATGAATACTTTCGCGCTATGAATGATCACGATACAAACACGGGCTGGTGGACGGAGAAGCCCGACCGCCCGGAACGCCCCTCGACCTTCGCCTCCCTCGGCAACTCGTCTTGCCGCCGACCGGAAGCGGAGCGAGTGTGGAGCCGCGCCGCGCTGGTGGTTGCGCTCATGGTCTCCCTGGGCTGGGCGGTGGTGCGGCTGGCGAGTCTCTGAGCTTGCTCGTCAGCGCGCCTGCGAAGCGCTCAGCACCGCGGGCACCTCGCTGCGGCCGATGCCCAGGTCGAGCAATTCGTGCTCGCTCATGCCGCCGAGCTGGGAGGCCTGTTGCCGCGCATGGCGGCGCGCCTGCGCGCGTGCGCCAAGGGCGGCCACGGCCCTGCGCAACAGCGCGAGGATCGTCGCTTGCTTTTCCGATCGCATGGTGTGTTCTCCAGTCATGGGAGACGATGATCTGCGGACGGGTGTTATTGTGGAAGTTGAGATTTCTGAGAGTTCCCATCAGGATTTCTGATGCGCCAGCTGAACCTTGACCAACTCCGCACCCTCATCGCGATCGCCGACCTGGGCACCTTCTCGGCCGCTGCACAGGCCTTGCACCTGGCCCAGCCCACGGTGAGCCTGCACATCAGCGAACTGGAGTCGCGTCTGGGCGCGCCGCTGGTGTTGCGCGGCGCACGGCGGGTCTCGCCCACGCCGGCCGGCGCGGTGCTGGTGGAGCGAGGCCGGCGCCTGCTGCGCGACGCCGACGACGCCATCGATGCGGTGCGGCGCCAGCACGAGGGCCTGGCCGGCCGGGTGCGCATCGGCTGCAGCACCACCAGCGTCGTGGTCGATCTGCTGCCGCCGGTGTTCCATGCGCTCCTGGAGCGCTACCCCGACATCGTGCTGACGCCCAGCTTCATGGGCTCGGAGTTTTCCGTCTCGGGCGTGCTGGCCGGCACCCTGGACCTGGCCATCATCTCGCTGCCCCAGCCCGCGATGCCGGGCCTGGCGCTGACACCCTGGCGCGAGCATTCGATGGCCGCCTTCATTCCCGCACGCTGGAAGGCTCCGCGGCGCGTCACGCCGGCATGGCTGGCGCAGCAGCCGATGATCATGAACGAACCCGGCTCGCGCATGTACGCGCTGACCATGGAGTGGTTCGCGCGCGCCGGCTTCGCTCCCCGTGCGCGCATCGAGCACAACTACGACGTCGCGATGCGCGGCCTGGTCGCCGCCGGCTACGGCGTGGCGCTGCTGCCGGCGCCCGACAAAGGGGTGGCCGCGGACGCCGGCGAGCATGTGCAGACGCGGCCGCTGAGCCCGCGGCTGACGCGCCACCTGGCCATCGCCTACCGGGCGCAGGCGACGCTGGACGGCGCCACCCAAAGGGTGATCGAGACGCTGCTGGAGTTCGGCCGCAGCTGACGGCGGATCAGAAGATCGACAGGCCCGTCTTCGCGACGAAGAGCTCCAGCGCCTTCATGCCGAGCAGCGAATTGCCCGTCGCATCGAGCGCGGGGGACCACACGCACAGCGTGAGCCGGTCCGGCACCACCGCGACGATGCCGCCGCCCACGCCGCTCTTGCAGGGCAGGCCGATCGAGAAGGCAACGTCGCCGGCGGCATCGTAGGTGCCGCAGGTCAACATCAGCGCATTGATGCGGCGGGCGTGCCGCTCGGTCGTGATGGCCGCCTCGCCGCGGCGCGGATGGGCGCCGTCGCGGCACAGGAAGCCGGCCGCGCGCGCGAGCTGTACGCAGCTCATGCGCAGCGCGCACTGGTGGAAGTACATGTCCAGCACTGCCTGGACGTCGTTGTCGAGCTTGCCGAAGCTTTTCATGAAGTTGGCCAGCGCGTAATTGCGGTAGCCCGTCGCCGCTTCGGACGCGGCCACCTCGGCATCGAAGGCGACGGGCTCGCCGCACAGGCTCTCCATCAGCGCCAGCAGCTCTGCCTTGGCATCACCACGGCTGAGCAGGCGGTCCGCCACTGCGATCGCACCTGCATTGATGAACGGATTGCGCGGCTGGCCGTGCTCGCTTTCCAGTTGCACCAGCGAATTGAAGGGGTTGCCCGAGGGTTCGCGGCCGATGCGCTCCCACAGGGTGTCGCCCATGTGCCGCATCGCCAGCGTGAGCGTGAAAAGCTTGGAGACGCTCTGGATCGAGAAGGGCGTGGCGGCATCGCCGGCCTGGGCTTCCTCGCCCTGGCAGGTGCGCAGCGCGATGCCGAACTGCGCCGCCGGCACGCGCGCGAGCGCGGGGATGTAGCTGGCGACGGTGCCGCGCTGGCCCAGGAGGGGACGGATCTCGTCGTTGATCTCGTCGAGGAGAGGTTGGAAGTTCATCGTGGCAAGCGCCGTTTCGCCATGGGCGGTGTGCAAACTGAATGAATTTTCTTCAGTTTGCGCGGCCGGTCGCACCCGCCTGGGCAACCGGTGGCGCCGACTTCCGGTTGACCAGCACGATCCCCAGCGCCACGCCGGCCAGCGCGAGCACGAGCTGAAGGGTCAGCGGCTCGCTCAGCAACAGCACGCCGAACACCAGCGCGAACAAGGGCGTCAGGAAGGTGAAGGAAGAGATGCGCGTCGCCGGGTAGTGCCGCAGCATCCACATCCAGGCCAGGTAGCTCGCGAAGGCGCCGATCACGGTCTGCAGCGCGATGGAGAACCAGGCGTAGCCCGAGTACGAAACGCCCCAGCGTTCACCCAGCAAGATCGACAGCATCGGCGACACCGCCGCGGTGACGGCGATCTGATAGAAGAGCGTCTTCTCGGCGCTCGCCGTGGCCAGCCGCGTGGCGCGGATCGTCAGCGTCGTCAGCCCCCAGGCAATGCCGCCCATCAGCGCCAGCGCGTCGCCGAGCAACTGCCGCGAGCCGCTGTGGCCGAAGCTTTCACTGAAGGCCACCACCACGCCGGCGAAGGCGATCGCCAGGCCCAGCCATTGGACGCCGCGCAGGCGCTCGGACGGCGCGAAGCGCGGCAGCAGCAGTGCCACCACGAAGGGCGCGGTGTAGAGAAACACGGTCAGGCGCGAGGCGCTGGTGTGCTGCAGCCCGATGTAGATGCCGATGAACTCGGCAGTGAAGAGCAGACCGGCGAGCAGCCCGCCGGGCAGGGTGCCGTCGCGCTCGAACAGCGGCACGCCGCGCCACCGGCACCACAGCCACAGCAGCAGCACGGCGCCCGACATGCGGATCGAGGCTTGCCACAGGGGCGGCACCTCGGTCACGGTGGTCTTGATGAGGATCTGCTGCAAGCCCCAAAAGGAGCAGCAGAACAGCAGCAGGGCGATGGCGCGCGCGTCGAGGTGGCTTTTTCTTTCGATCATTCGTCGGTCTCTGGGCTTGTCTCTCGTCATGTGTGGCGGCGCTCAAGGCGCGGCGCCGCTTGCCCGGACGATCGTAGCCTGCCGGCGCGAATCCTTCAGGTGCGCGCGCAAGCCAGCTGCTGTGCGCGATGCCGGTCCGACACCGGGTGCACGCGCTGGATCGGCGCGCGCCGCACGTCGCGCCGCGCGACCTCGCGCACTTCGCGCATCAGCGCGCGCGCGTCCCAGTCGAGCGGCCAGCCCTTCCAAAGGCGCAGGGCGCCGTTCACGAACACGGCCTCGATCTGGTCGCGGTTCGCGAAGCGCACCAGTTCCCAGCCCAGGTCCCAGCTCGGCGCGAACTCGGGGACATCCAGATCGACGATCAGGAAGTCGGCGGCCAGTCCTTCGGCGATGCGGCCGGTCATTGCGCCCACCCCGGCCGCATCCGCGCCGCCCTGCGTTGCATGGTCCAGCCAAAGCCAGCCGCCGCCGCAGGAGGAATCGCCGTTCGCGAGACCTTGCGTCAGGCGCTGCGTGGCCTCGGCGGCGTCCATCAGCCGCAAGCCGTCGGCGCGCGTGCCGTCGGTGCCGAGCCCGAAGGGCACCCCGAGCATGGCGAGCAGGCCGGCGTCGAGCACGGCGTTGCCCTTCCACTGGCTGGCCACGGGGTTGTAGGCGACGGCTGCGCCGCTGTCGCGCAGGAGACCGATCTCGCGCGGTGTGAGCAGCGTGGCGTGGGCCAGCAAGGCCGAGGCATTGAGGGCGCCGCAAGCGTGCAGCACTTCGAGGGGGCGAAGGCCGCGCGCCACCAGCGAGCGCTCCACGGCGGCGAGGTGTTCGTTGACGTGAGTCTGGAAGCGGCGGCCGCTTTCGAGCGTGAGCGCGGCGACCGCGCGCAGCATGTGATCGCTGGCCGCTTCGGGAATCGAGATGGCGAGCGAGGGATGCACCAGCGGGTCGTGCTCCAGCCGGGCAAGAAAGGTCGCGGCATCGTCGAGGATGCGGCGCGCGGCAGCCTCGTCGCCTTCGAGTCCCCCGTCGTTGCAGATCATGCCCAGCACGCAACGGATGCCGGTGTCGCGTGCGGCGCTGGCCACCGCCTCGAGCCCCACATGCGAGCGCGTGCCAGCATCGACCACGGTCGTGAAGCCGCCACGCAGCGACTCCAGGGAGGCCAGTTTGGCGGACAGGTAGGCGGCGTTTTCGTCCAGCGTGGCCTCCATCGGCACCCAGATGCGGCGGAAGATCTCCGAGGGCTCGCCGAAGGCCAGCGCCTTGCCGAAGGACTGGGTGAGGTGCGTATGGGTGTCGACCAGGCCCGGCATCAGCAGGCGCTGCGGCAGTGCGACGGTGGCCAGGCCGGGATGCGCCTCGCGCAGCGCGGCGAGCGGCCCGACCTGCGCGAAGCGGCCGTTCTCGACGAGCACGCCCATGTCCGCGTGCGGGCCGTCGGGCAGCATCAGCCATTCGGGGGCCAGCAGCAGGGGCTGCCGGGTGTTGAAGCATTCGGGAGGCGGCATGGTCGTTTCCTTGGGTTTCATGTCCAGAGCAGCCAGGCGAACCACGCGCCTACCGCGAGCAGGAGCATCGAGACGAAGCGCTGCAGTTGCCGCACATCGAGCCCGGCCGCGGCGCGCTGCCCGGCGATGGAGCCGATCAGCATCAGCACGCCGCACAGGGCCGCCAGCTGCAGGTCGAGCCGACCTTCCACGGCATGCACGGTGCTGCTGGCCAGGGCGATCGGCAACTGCACCGCCTGCGCCGCGACGACGGCGAAGACGATCGGCTGGCGCAGCAGCATCAGAAGCGGCAGCACCAGCACCGGGCCGCCGGTGCCGGTGAGTGCTGAGCCCAGGCCCACCAGCGCGCCGAGGCCCAGCAGGGCCGGGGCGCCCAGCGGCGCGGCGGCCACGAACGGCATCCGCGATGCACGCAGGCCGCGCCAGCCCGAAAAAAGCACGAGCAGCGTCACGCCCGCCATGAGCGCCGCGCCGGGCAGCCAGCGCACCAGTAGCGCGCCGGCCGCCGCGCCTGCCAGCGCACCACCGAGCAGCGGCACGCAGCGCCGCGCCATCGCATGCTCGCGGCGCAGCGGCCCCAGCACCACCAGTGCGGGCAGCGCAAAGCCCAGCGACGCCGCGGCAATGGCCTGTGGCAGCGGCACGCCGCCCAGTTGGGTCAGCACCGGCACGAGCAGCACGCCGCCGATGCCGCTGGCGCCGATCAGGCCGCCGGCGAGCAGCACGGCCGGCAGCAGGATCCAGGCGCTGGACAGCGACATCAGCATGGGCACGCTCCTTGCGGCCTCATTCGGTCTTGATGCCGGCCGTCTGCACCACGCCGGCGATAGCCTTGCGTTCTTTGGCGAGGTAGTCGGCGAAGGCCGGGCCGGCGATCAACTGCGGCTTCACCGCGATGTCGCCGAGCTTGCGCACGATCTCGGGATCCTTGAGGGTGGCGTCGAGCGCCGCGACCCAGGCGCTCGTCACCGCGGCCGGCGTGCCGGCGGGGGCGAGGATGCCGAGCCAGGCATCCATCTCCAGCCCCTTGAGCTCGGCCGACTCGGACAGCGTCGGAATCGCGGGCGCGCTGGGTGACCGGGCGAGGGAGGTCACGCCAAAGGCGCGCACCTTGCCGTCCTTGATGAACGGCTGGGCCAGCGACAGCGGCAGCACCGCCAGGTCCACCTGGCCGCCGGCCACGTCGGTCAGCACCTGCGGGCCGGACTTGTAGGGCACGTGGACCAGGTCCAGGCCGGCGCGCTGCTTGAACAGCTCGGCGGTGACGTGAAGCGAGGTGCCCACGCCGTCGGTGCCGAAGTTGAGCTTGCCGGGTTGCGACTTGGCGAGCTTGATGAGCTCGGCAGTGCTGTTCGCGGGCAGGGCGGTCTTGCCGATCAGCACGAAGGGAGAGGTGCCGACCGTGCCCACCGGCACGAAGTCCTTGAAGCTGTCGTAGCGTACCGCCGAGGGTGCCACCAGCGGCGCCACGTTGAGCGGGCTGGCCACCGCGAACAGCAGCGTGTAGCCGTCGGCCGCCGAGCGTGCCGCCTTCTGGGTGCCGATGGTGCCGGCGGCGCCGGCCACGTTCTCGATCACCACCGGCTGCTTGAGCAGCTCGCCGAGCCGGGCGGTCAGCAGGCGGGCCGTCGCATCGACACCGCCGCCGGCAGCGAACGGCACAATCAGCGTGATGGGCTTGGCGGGATAGCTCGGCGTCTGGGCCAGGCCCAGGCCCGCGCTGAAGGCCAGCGCGGCGGCGGTGGAACGGATGAAGGCTCGGGCTGCGGACATGGTCGTTTCCTCGGTGTGTGATGAACGGAAAGAAGCACCCTGGCGGTGCGGAATGTACTTGTTATGACAAGTTATGACAAGCAATGCAAGCTGCATGCCAGCGTTGGCGATGAGGGCATGAATGGCTGAACTGCCGCAGTCGCTGCATGCCCGGCTGCGCGACGCGCTGCGCGCGCGCATCCTCGACGGCGAACTCGCGCCCGGGGCCAAGCTGCCGTCCGAGGCGGAGCTCACGGTCGAGCACGGCGTCAGCCGCATCACGGTGCGTCAGGCCCTGGCCGCCCTGCAGACCGAGGGGTTGATCGTCAAGTTGCACGGAAAGGGTGCCTTCGTGTCCCATCCGAGGGCAGCGCAAAGCCTGAACCGCCTGCAGGGCCTGAACGAGGCGATGCTGCCTGAGCAGCATGCGGTGAGCAGCAAGCGGCTTGCCTGGCGCGAGGTGAAGGCACCGCCGGCGGTGGCGCGCCAGCTGCAGCTGCCGGCGGGCGAGACGGTGTACCACCTGCAGACCCTGCGCTACCTGGACCGCGCGCCGCTCTCGCTCAACAGCTCCTACCTGCCGCGCTTCCTGGGCGAAAGGCTGGCGCGGGTGGACTTCTCGCAGCGCGACCTGATCGACGTGTTCGAGCGCGAGGGCGGCCTGGAGATCGGCGAGGCCGAGCTCGAGATCGGCGCCGGCCTGGCGAAGCCGCAGGAAGCGAGGCTGCTGCAGCTCGCAGCCGGCGCGCCGGTGCTGCAGGTGGAGCGCCTGCTGCACCTGGCCGGCGGCGGGCCGGTGCACGTGGAGACCGCGGTCTACCGCGCCGACGCTTTCCGGTACAAGCTCAAGGTCCGGCGTTGAGGCGGGCTACAGCGGGTGTTCGGTGTAGAAGCGCCCGCCATGGAACAGCAGCGGGGAGGCGCCCGGGCTGTGCGTGCAGCGCTCCACCTCGCCGACGAAGATCACGTGATCGCCCTCGTCGTAGCGGCTGCGGTTGAAGCACTCGAAGCTCGCCGCCGCGCCGGCCAGTACCGGCGCGCCGCCCAGGCCCTCGATGAAGTCGACCTCGGCCCAGCGGTCCACGTCCTTCGTGGCGAAGCGCTCGGCCAGCGCCTTCTGGTGGGCGCCGAGGATGTTGATGGCGTAGTGCGAGCCGGTGCTGAGCGCGGCCATCGAGGCGGCACTGCGCGCCAGGCTCCACAGCACCAGCGGCGGCTCCAGCGACACCGAGTTGAAGGAGTTGGCCGTCAGCCCCACCAGCCGGCCGTTGCCGGCGCGCGCGGTGACGATGGTGACGCCGGTCGCGAACATACCCAGGGCCTGGCGGAACTCGTCGGGAGTGAAGGAGGGCGGTTGCGCCTGGGCTGGAGCGGTCACGGGAAAGCGGGAAAGTGAGGGGCTATTCTGTCCGATCGGCCTGCCGGGCGCGTCCGGGCGGCTTCTTGCCTCAGCCGAAGAACCAGTAGCCCACGCCGATCGCGCCCAGCACCCCTGCCAGCTCGGCCAGCAGCGCGCAGCCCACCGCGTGCCGCGCCCGCTGGATGCCGACCGCGCCGAAATAGACCGCCAGCACGTAGAAGGTGGTCTCGGTGCTGCCCTGGATGGTGGCCGCCACGCGGGCGGCGAAGCTGTCCACTCCCTGGGTTTGCATGGTTTCGATCAGCATGGCGCGCGCCGCGCTGCCGGAGAAGGGCTTGACCAGGGCGGTCGGCAGTGCGTCGACGAAGCGTGCGTCCCAGCCGGTCAGGCCGACGGCCCAGCGGATGCCGGCCAGCGCCATGTCGAGCACGCCGGAAGCGCGAAGCACGCCGACCGCGCACAGCATCGCCACCAGGTAGGGCAGCAGGTTCTTCGCCACGTCGAAGCCTTCCTTCGCGCCCTCCACGAAGCATTCGTAGACCTTCACCCGCTTCAGCGCCCCTGCCAGCAGGAAGACCACGATGATCCCGAACAGCGTCAGGTTGCCGAGCAGCGAAGAAAGCGCGGCCAGCGCCGAGGCGGAGAGCGTGGCCAGCATCGCCATGAAGCCGCCCAACATCAGGGCGCCGGGCAGGAAGTAGGCCAGCACCACCGGGTCCCACAACTTCAGCCGCTGCGCGAAGGCCACCGAGACCAGGCCGACCAGCGTGGAGCAGCTGGTGGCCAGCAGAATCGGCAGGAAGACCAGCGTCGGATCGGCCGCCCCCTGTTGCGCGCGGTACATGAAGATGCTCACCGGCAGCAGCGTGATCGAGGAGGCATTGAGCACCAGGAACAGGATCTGCGCGTTGCTGGCGGTGTGCTTGCTGGGGTTGAGGCTCTGCAGCTCGCGCATCGCCTTCAGTCCGATGGGCGTGGCCGCGTTGTCCAGGCCGAGCGCGTTGGCCGCGAAGTTCATGGTGATGAGGCCGAGCGCCGGGTGACCCGCAGGCACCTCCGGCATCAGGCGCCGGAACAGAGGCCCCAGCAGCCGCGCCAGCCCGGCCACCAGACCTGCAGCCTCGGCGATGCGCAGGAAGCCCAGCCACAGCGTGAGCGTGCCGAACAGCAGCACCATCACCTCGACCGAGAGCTTGGCCATCGCGAAGAGGCTTTCGACCAGGGCGCCGAACACCGTGGCATCGCCGCCGACCAGCCAGCGGGACAAGGCAGCCAGTGCCGCCGCCAGAAAAAAACCAAGCCACAAGCCGTTGAGCACGCGTATCCCTTGCTGCTTCCGATGGGCGCCGATCATAGGGGTGGCCTCGCGGGCCCACGGCGGCATGGCGGCGTTACATTGCGGCGCATGCCGTTGCTCGCGCATGTTCGCGCCGTCCTGCTGCTCGCCGCCTCCGTCTGGTTCGGCGGCTGCGCGACGCTGCCGCCGCCCGGTCCCCGCATGCCAAGCCATGCATTGACCGAGGTGGGGGACACGCCGTTGGCGCGGATCGTGCGCGGCTCGATGCCGGCCGTTGCCGTGGACACTGCGGGGCTTTCAGGCTTCCGGCTGCTGCCGGAGGCGGAATTCTCCTTCGAGGCGCGCGTCGCGCTGATCCGGCGCGCTCAGATGTCGCTCGACGTGCAGTACTACCACATCCAGCACGACGAAGTTGGTCTGCTGTTTCTGCGCGAACTGCGCGACGCGGCCGCGCGAGGCGTGCGCGTGCGGCTTCTCATGGACGACCTCTACACGGGCGGCGAGGACATGCTGCTGCTGGGGCTGGCCGCCCATCCGAACGTCGAGCTGCGGCTGTTCAACCCGCTGCCGTCTCGGGCTGAATCGCTGTCGATGCGCTTCCTCTTCTCGCTGCACGAGTTCGGCCGCATCAACCACCGGATGCACAACAAGCTGCTGGTGGCCGACAACAGCTGCGCGGTGACAGGCGGGCGCAACATCGCGAGCGAATACTTCATGCGCAACACCGCTGCCAACTTCATCGACATGGACCTGTTGTCCTGCGGGCCGGTGGTGCGCGAGATGTCCGCAGGCTTCGATCGCTACTGGAACAGCGAGCAGGTGCGGCCGGTCGGCGAGGTGATCGCGAGCGCGGTGGCGCCCTCGGCGCGGCGCGCGCAGTTCGATGCGCTCGCCGGGGAAGGTCTGCCGGAGTTGCCGGTGCGGGCGCACGACGTCATGGATCGCAGCTCCGTCGGTCGGCAGCTGGACGGCGGCGCACTCGAGCTGCGCTGGGCTTCTTCGCAGCTGTTCGTCGACGATCCGAGGAAGATCGTTCGTGGCAGCGATGCCGAGGCTTTCCGCGGCAGTGTCACCGAGGGCGCGCTGCGGGCGCTTGACGCGGCACGCCACGAGGTGACCATCGTGTCGCCCTATTTCGTGCCGGGCGAGCGCGGGATGGCGATGATGAAGCAGGCCACCGGCGGCCAGCCCGGGCGCATCTTCCTGGTGACCAACTCGCTGGGCGCGACCGACGAGCCGCTGGTCTATGCAGGCTACACGCGCTACCGCGCCGAGATGCTGCGCATCGGCGTGACCATCCGCGAGATTGCGCCCGAACTGACCGGCCGCTCGGGTCACTTCGGCGACTTCGGGCGTTCGATCAGCCGGCTGCACGCGAAGCTGGCCGTGGTCGACGATCGCTTCCTCTTCATCGGCTCGATGAACATGGACCACCGCTCCGCGGCGGTGAACACGGAATCGGGACTGCTGATCGACAGCCCCGAGCTCGTGGCCGACTACCGGACGCTTGTCGCCGCCAGCCGGAGCAGCGCGGCCTACCGGCTGCGGCTCGCATCCGACGGCCACCGCGTGCAGTGGGTGGAGTCGGATGACGACGGAAAGGACATCGTCCACGAGGACGAACCGGGCGGTCACTACTGGCTGCGCTTCAAGAATTGGCTGCTTCTGCCCTGGGTGGGCGAATCACTTCTGTAGGAAACGTTCTTCATGGCTCTTCATCGACGCGACCTGAACCGCGCTGCCTTGTGGCTGGCGCTCGGCGGCTGGTCCGCGCTGCGCACCGCGCAGGCACAACCGGCGCCGCGCTGGCGTGCCGATCCCTTCACCCTCGGCATCGCCAGTGGCCAGCCGCGGCCGGACAGCGTGGTGCTGTGGACCCGGCTGGCGCCCGCCCAGGGGGAGGACCTGCAAGGCGTTCGCAGCTGCGCCGTGGGCTACGAGGTGTTCGCCGACGCCGGGTTGAAGCGCCGCGTGGCGCAAGGGGAGGTCGTGACCGATGCGGAGCATGCTTTCAGCGTGCACGCACACGTGAAGGGCCTGTCGCCGCAGCGGGAGTATTGGTATCGCTTCCGCTGCGGCGATGCGCGAAGCCCGGTGGGCCGCACGCGCACCGCGCCGGCCGTCGATGCGCCGGTGCAGCGGCTGCGCCTGGCGGTCGCGGCCTGCCAGAACTACGAGCACGGCTACTACGCCGCGCACCGCGACATCGCCTCCCACGCGCTGGACTTCGTGCTGTTCGTCGGTGACTACATCTACGAGGGCTTCAGCCGCACCCCCGAATTGCGCCGCCACGGCGCGCCGATACCCCTCACGCTGGACGCCTACCGGGAGCGCCACGCGCTCTACAAGCGAGATGCGGACCTGCAGGCCGCGCATGCGGCGCATCCGTGGATCCTGACCTGGGACGACCACGAGGTGGTCAACGACTACGCGAATGACCGCGACCCGGACTACACCGATCCCCCCGCCTTCCTGGCCCGCCGCGCCGCCGCCTACCGCGCCTACTTCGAGCACATGCCGCTGCTGGTGCCACCACAAGGCTCGTCGATGCGCATTCACGACCACTTCACCTGGGGCCGGCTGGCGGAGCTCTGGACGCTGGACTGCCGGCAGCACCGCAGCCACCACGCCTGCCCCGACCCGGCACGCGACTGGGGCCGGCTGGTGATCGGCTGCGAGGCGCTGTCGGACCCGGCGCGCACCATGCTCGGCGCCGAGCAGTCGCAGTGGCTGGCCCAGGGCCTGTCGGCCTCAAGGCGGCAGTGGAAGCTGCTGGGCCAGTCCACGCAGATGAGTTCCACCAGCCTGGAGGCACCGCGTGGCCGCCAGTTCTGGACCGACGGCTGGGACGGCTACCCCGAAGCGCGCCGGCAACTTCTACAGGGCATCGCGGACGCCGGCGTGCGCGACGTGGTGGTGCTGGGCGGCGACGTGCACCGTTTCGTGGCCGCCGACTTGCGGGCGCGGCCCAACGACACGACCTCGTCGGTGGTCGCCAGCGAGTTCGTCGGCGGCTCGATCAGCTCGCGCGGCGCCAGCCGGCGGGCCATGGAGGAACTGCGGCGCGACAACCCCGACGTCGCGCATGCGCGGGGCGATGAGCGTGGCTATGCGCTGATCGACGTGACGCCCAAGGGGCTGCATTGCGAGTTCCGGGCGACCGCGCATCCCGTGTCGGCCGATGCGCGCTTCCAGACGCAGGCGCGCTTCGCGGTCGAAGCCGGCGTTGCGGGGGTGCAAGAGGCCTGACGCCTGGATCAGCGCTTGGCGCGCGGCGCCGGCACCTCGATCAGCCAGTCGGGGCGGAATCCTTCCTGTTCGCCCTTGCCCACGTAGCCCAGGGGATTGGCGGCCACACGGCAGCCGTCTTTCACGTAGTCGAAGGCGCAGTGCAGGTGGCCATGCAGCCACAGGTCGGCCTGCGGCAGCAAGTCGTCCAGGGTGTTGCAGAAGCCGGCGGTGCCGGGGCTCAGGCCGTAGCGCGGATCTGCGCTGGCGAGGCTGGGGGCGAAGTGGGTGACGGCCACGGTCGGCCCGTCGTAAGGCTGGGCCAACGCTTCGCGCAGCCAAGCCTGGCACGTCAGTGAGTGCTCTCTTAAAGAGTCTGCGAGGAAGATCTCGCCGTTGCGCATCGTGGCTGTCTTCTCCAGGTAGAAATTGGCCGCACGCATCGCCTTGCCGCGTTTCCTGAGCGCTTCAGCCATGCTGTCGCCGGGCTCGATCAAGGCGTCGAAGTCGGCCCACAGCGTGGTGCCGATGAAGCGGACGCCGTCGATCACGCGCGTCTCGCGCTCCAGCCACTGGATGCCGAGCGCTCCGCAGAGGGAGCGCAGGCGCGCGTGCGTGGCGTCGAAGTCGGCGTTGTCGTACTCGTGGTTGCCTGGCACGTAAAGCACCGGCGTCGGCCAGCCCCGCCGAGGCGAAAAGCGCGACAGGCCGAAATCGTCGTCATCGATGCGAGATCCAGTCTGATAGGAACCGATGTCGCCCGCCAGGACCAGAAGTTCCGCACCCGGCGCCGGAGTGATTTCGAGCCGGGGGTGAACCTCCAGGTGCAGATCCGAAAGCAACTGGAGCTTCATGTCACACAGTCTAGGCGAATGGTCCCATGCGCATCACGCATAAGGTTTTCACTGGAAATGCTAGGGAAAACCCTTAATCTTGGGAGATCACCAACCCTAGCGCGGAACAAGCCCGCGCACTTGCCATGTTCAGCTTCATCGCCCAGATGCGTCGCCGGTTTCGTCTGGCAGCGCCTGAAACCGCTACCAGCCCCGCCAATATCCTGATGGAAAGCGCCGACTGCCGCGCCGGCCTGGACGCGCACCATGCCCAGGAACTGCGCGCCGCCGCCAGCGCTTGGCTCAGCGTCGTTCGCTGAACTCCTCCGCTGGCCGGGGCGGCTTTGCATCGGCGAAGGCGGCCGCGGCAGAACGCAGCAGCGCCTCGCGCAACCACTCGTGAGCGTGGTCCTGCTGGGCCTGTCGATGCCAGACGGCATCCACATGCACCAGCGGCTGCTGAAACGGCAGTTCACGCAGCACCAGCTGCTCGATGCCGGCGACCTTCACGAAATGGCGGGGCAGCACCGTCAAAAGGTCGGAATTTGCAACGACGCGGCCGGCGGTCAAGAACTGGTTGACAGTCGCGACCACGCGCCGCTCCCGTCCCAGCGCCCCAAGGGTCTGGTCGATGAAGCCGTAGGGCCGGCCGGAAAAGGTCACCAGCAGGTGTCGGGCGGCGCAGAAGGCGTCCAACGTCAGGGGGTGGTCGGCCAGCGGATGGCCTTGCCGCATCACACAGACGTATTCACCGATGTAGAGCCGTTGCGCCTCGAAGGGCTGCGCGGCGGTGCTCGAAGGGCCCCGCGCCGCCAGGTTTGCGCTGACGAGGGGGAAGTAGCCAATCGCCATGTCCACCTCCTTGTTCTCGAGCAAGGGCCGCGGGTCTCGGGTGGTCAACGGCACCACCCGCAGCGAGATCGCGGGTGCCTCTTCTTCCACAATGCGGACCAAGCCGGGGACTAGCTCGGCGGCGGTGGCGTCCGCCATGGCGAGAACGAAGGTGTCGTCGGCGACGGCGGCATCGAATTCGTGCGGCGCCAGCGTGTGCTGCAACTGCCGCAAAGCATCCCGTACTGTGGGCCACAGCGCCAGCGCGCGGGGGGTGGGTTCAACGCCTGCGCCCGATCGGCGCACCAGCTCGTCACCCAGGGTCTCGCGCAGCCGGCGAAGGGCATTGCTGACGGCAGGCTGGGTGATCGAGAGATTGCGGGCTGCCCGCGTGAGATTGCGCTCCGCCATGACCTCGTCGAACACGCGCAGCAGGTTCAAGTCAAGGGTGCGAAAGTTGACATCTATCATCGATGTGAATGATAGACATCAGTAGGATAAATTGGGAAAACATCAGGGAAACCCCTAATATCACCGCATCGGCTACCGCCAATCGCTGTCCTGAAGGAGGGACTATCACCATGACCAGCTTTGTCCACGTTGACCAACCGGCAAGTCACCCGGGCGTTGCCCGTGCTGAAGCCGTCATCGAACACATCCGTATTGCTCGCCGCGGCTTCGACGGCGCCCGCGGCCTCGCAGCCCTGTTGCTGGCAGCCATCGTTTCCTCGCTGCTCGTCGTCGCCGACAAGCTGATGTCCACCTGGAGTGAAGGTGGCCTGCTGGTGGCTTGGCTTGTGCTCTGGGGCGTGGCCTTCGCAGCGCTTGCCTTCTTCGCCGGAACGGCGCGTGGCTTGGCCGTTCGCGCTGTCTCGGCTGCGCGCAATGTCGCCCGTCGCCGCGCCGCCGCTCGCGCGGACGCGCAGTTTCTTGCTTATTCCAAGCAAGATCCGCGCATCCTTCGCGACCTGCATGCAATCCGCACACGCCGCGAAGCCGAGCAGGCTCAACTCAGCGTGACTGCCGACGCCAACATGCCCGGCCTATACCAAGCACTGCGCCAGGTGAACCTGAACCAGCACTACTGATCGCCACCGCGGTCTCGACGAAAAAAAAAGCCGCCCTTCCCGGGCGGCCTTTTTTTTGCAGCGACGTACCGATCAGGCGGCCAGGCGCTGCTCGATGGCGGCCTTGGTCTGCGGCAGTTCCTTCGGCAGGTGGTGCGCCAGTTGCTCGAACAGCTCCGCATGCAACCTGAGCTCGGCCTGCCACGCGGCCTTGTCGATGTGGGTGACGGTTTTGAATTGCTCGGCGCTGAAGTTCAGGCCGGTCCAGTTCAGGTCCTCGTAGCGCGGGCTCACGCCGAACACGTGCTCCGCACCGTCGCCGCGGCCTTCGATGCGGTCGATCATCCACTTCAGCACGCGCATGTTCTCGCCATAGCCCGGCCAGGTGAACTTGCCGTCCTCACCCTTGCGGAACCAGTTGGTGGTGTAGATCTTGGGCAGTCGCGCACCGCTGGCCTCGAGCTTCTTGCCCAGGTCCAGCCAGTGCTGGAAGTAGTCGCTCATGTTGTAGCCGGCGAAGGGCAGCATCGCGAAGGGATCGCGTCGCACAACGCCCTGCTGGCCGGCGGCGGCCGCGGTGGTTTCCGAGCCCATCGTGGCCGCCATATAGACGCCCTCGACCCAGTTGCGCGCCTCGGTGACCAGCGGCACCGTGGTGGAGCGGCGTCCGCCGAAGATAAAGGCGTCGATCGCCACACCCTTGGGGTCGTCCCAGGCGCTGTCCAGCGCCGGATTGTTGGTGGCGGCGACCGTGAAGCGCGCGTTGGGATGGGCTGCCTTGGCGCCGGTTTCGCGGGCGATTGCCGGCGTCCATTCCTTGCCCTGCCAGTCGATGGCATGGGCCGGGGCCTCGTCCGTCATGCCTTCCCACCAGACGTCGCCATCGTCGGTCAGTGCCACGTTGGTGAAGATCACGTCGCGGTCCAGGCTGGCCATGCAGTTCGGGTTGGTCTGCATATTGGTGCCGGGTGCGACGCCGAAATAGCCGGCTTCGGGGTTGATGGCACGCAGGCGGCCGTCCGCCGCGGGCTTGATCCAGGCGATGTCGTCACCGATGGTCGTGACTGTCCAGCCCTCGAAGCCGGCCGGCGGGATCAGCATCGCGAAGTTGGTCTTGCCACAAGCGCTCGGGAAGGCGGCAGCTACGTGATGCTTCTTGCCCTCAGGACTGGTGACGCCGAGGATCAGCATATGCTCGGCCAGCCAGCCCTCGTCGCGGCCCATGTTGGAGGCAATGCGCAGAGCGAAGCACTTTTTGCCCAGGAGGGCGTTGCCGCCGTAGCCCGAGCCGTAGCTCCAGATTTCACGCGTCTCGGGGTAATGGACGATGTACTTGGTCTTGTTGCAGGGCCAGGACACGTCTTTCTCGCCCGCCTGGAGCGGCGCCCCCACGGTGTGCACGCAGGGCACGAACTCGCCGTCGGCGCCCAGCACGTCATAGACGGCCTTGCCCATGCGGGTCATGATCTTCATGTTGACCGCGACATAGGGGCTGTCGGACAGCTCGATGCCGATGTGCGCGATCGGCGAACCCAGCGGGCCCATGCTGAAGGGCACCACGTACATGGTTCGGCCCTTCATGCAGCCGTCGAACAGGGGCTGCAGGGTGGCGCGCATCTCGGCCGGCGCCATCCAGTTGTTGGTGGGGCCGGCATCTTCCTTCTTCTCGGAGCAGATGAAGGTGCGGTCTTCCACCCGGGCGACGTCGCTGGGGTCGGAGTTGGCGAGGAAGGAGTTCGGCCGCTTCGCCGGGTTCAGCTTCTTGAAGGTGCCGGCGTCCACCATCTGTTGGCAAAGCCGGTCGTACTCTTCCTGGCTGCCATCGCACCAGTGGATGGCTTCGGGCTTGCACAGGGCAGCCATGTCCGCGACCCAGGCGATCAGTTTTGCGTTCTTGACGTACGCGGGCGCCTGCACGGCCAGGCCTTTCAGCGGTGCGTTCATAAAGTCTCCTAAGTTGAAAAACAGTCTTTCCGAACGGGGCTCGGGGCCGCGGGCCGCAGAGGTCCGTTGGAAAAAACGGCTTTGTCTCGGGAGAGGGGCGAGTAGCCCAAAAGGCGTGAGATCCTCGCTGGGCGGCGGGACACCCCGTGTCCGCCGCTTTCGCACTCGGTTGTCAGGCCATATAGACGGCGATCGAGGCCAGCAAGAGCATCAGCACGCCACCGGCGACCGGCAGCACGAGCGGCATGAGGTGAACGATCGACTCGACCGCATCATGTTCGACGGCGGCAGCCTTGCCGGGCTCAACAGGTGTGGGGTTGGACATCTGATTCCTTGGAAAGGGAAAACTGAGGCCATTTTACCGACTGACCGGTCGACCATGATCTAAGGGCTTGTCCCCCTACCGTTGCTCCTGTGCCTCGAAGCCGGCGCGGGCCAACGCTTCGAGGACGGCAGAGAGGTGCTCGCGCCCCCGAGTCTGCAGGACCAGCTCGATGTCCACGTTCTGCGCAGCCAGCATGGTGAAGGCGCGCTGGTGGTGCACCTCGTCGACGTTGGCGCCCGCTTCTGCCACAGTGGCCGTAATCTGGGCCAGCGAGCCCGGGACGTCGCGTGCGCTCACGCGCACTCGGGCGAGCCTGCCGGCGCGGACCATGCCGCGCTCGATGATCGCCGCCAAGAGCAGCGGATCGATGTTTCCGCCCGAGAGCACCAGCCCGATCCGCTTGCCGCGGAATCGATCCGGATGTCGGATCAGCGCTGCCAGCCCCGCGGCGCCGGCACCCTCGACCAAGGTCTTCTCGATCTCCAGCAGCATCAGCACCGCCTGCTCGATGTCGCCCTCATCCACCAGCAGCAGGTCGTTCACCTGGGCGCTGATGATGGCCTGGGTCAGGACGCCCGGCGTGCCGACCGCGATCCCCTCCGCGATCGTGCTCTGGCCGATAGCATGTTGCGTGCCCTGGATGGCATTGACCATGGTCGGGAAGCGCCGCGTCTGCACGCCCACGATCTCGATATCGGGACGGCGCGCCCTCGCGGCGAGCGCCATGCCGGCGATCAGGCCGCCGCCGCCGACCGAGACGACCAGCGTATCCAGGTCCGGCACGGCATCGAACATTTCCAGGGCCACGGTGCCCTGCCCCGCGATGATCGCCTCGTCGTCGTAGGGATGGACGAAACTCAGCCCTTGCTGTTCGGCCAGGGCGAACGCGTGCGCGCGCGCCTCGTCGAGCGTGTCGCCGTGGAGCACCACCTCGGCGCCGAAGCCGCGGGTACGCTCGATCTTCACGCCCGGAGTGAAACGCGGCATCACGATCAACGCGCGCAGGCCCAAGCGCTGGGCGTGGTAGGCCACGCCCTGGGCGTGGTTGCCGGCCGACATGGCGATCACGCCCCGAACCCCCTGCTCGGACAACTCGACCAGCTTGTTGCACGCGCCGCGTTCCTTGAAGGAAGCGGTGAACTGCAGGTTCTCGAACTTCAGGAAGACCTGCGCCCCCACGATCTCCGACAGCGTGCGGGACTCCACGCAAGGCGTTTCCAGAACCTGACCCTGCAGGCGCAGGGCGGCGCGCTCGATGTCTTCGATTCCCGGCATGGGCTGCATTGTGGACCCGGACTCGCAACATCCGGGTTTTTACCCTCCCCGAGGCTTCCCGAAGCCAAAAGTCTGCGCTATGGTCGCGGTCAGTTTTCCCTGTTCAGTCCCTGCTGGAGGTTGCTCGATGGTCAAGCGTTCCGGTGCCGATGTCGTGGCCGCGGCTTCCCGCGGTCATGCATTGCCGTCGCCCGGACTCAAGGAAGCACCGGTGCTGGAGCTCATGTGCTCGCACTTCGTGCTCACGCTCGCGGCCAAGCAGGGCCCCCGCTTCAACGTGCGGCGCGACCTTAACGGACTGCTCTCGCTCACTGGCCGCCACTTGGTCTGGCCGGCCGCGGTGTTGCAACGCCTACGGGAATTCCTCGGGCGGCGCTGCGCCGGCAACGAGATCTGGAAAGGGGTGGAGCATTTCGACAACCGCACGCTGCTGGAGCGCCACGGCGTTTGGCGCGGCCCCTATGAAGAAGGCACGCTCTTCTTCTACCTGGACGAATACGCCAAGGATCAGCCCAAGGACCTGCTCTCGGTGCTCGCTGTCACGCGCGACTGGCTGACGCACGCGCTGCGCAAGCAGTCGACCCTGGTCGAAAAGAACATCGACGCGCTGGCCGGGCTCCTGCAGCTCAACAAGGCCGAGCGCGCGCTGCTGCTGTACGGCACGCTGGCCCGCTACCAGCGCGACCTGCGTTCTCTGCTGGTCGAATTCAAGGTCAACAACGCCCCCGAGGCCTACGCCGCGATCGCCGAGGTCGCGGGGGTCAGTGCCAGCGACGTGGGCGAGGCCCTGCGTGCAGGCTCGCGCCTGGAGCGCATCGGCCTGGTCGAGAACCTGATCTCCGAGCACAACATCACCGACCTGGCCGACCTGATGAAGGTCAGCGAGAAGCTGCCGCCGGTGCTGATGCGCGAGTACCGTGACCACAACGAACTGATGGCGGTGTTCACGCGCCCCTCGGCCAAGAGCGCGCTCACCGAACAGGATTTCGGCTTCGTGCAGGAAGAAACGCGAATGCTCGTGACCTTGCTCGCCGCCGCCGTCGCTCGCAAGGAGCCGGGCGTGAACGTGCTGCTCTACGGCCCGCCTGGCACCGGCAAGACCGAGCTGGCGAAAGTGGTGGCGCAGGCTGCGGGTCTGGAGCTGTTCGAGGTCGAATATGCCGACCGCGACGGCAACTCGCTCTCCGGCCGTGACCGCTACCGCTCGCTGCAGATCGCGCAGGTCTTCCTCAAGGGCAGCGCCCAGGCGGCCCTGCTCTTCGACGAGGTGGAAGACGTCTTCCCGCCGATCAGCACCGAGGCCGCTCAATTGATGGCGCGAGCCGAGCAGGTCGCCGCGCCGGCAAGCGGCAGCGTCAGCGGCAAGGCCTGGGTCAACCAGATCCTCGAATCGAATCCGGTGCCCACCCTCTGGGTGACCAACCGCATCGAGCAGATCGACCCGGCCTTCCGCCGCCGCTTCGCCTACCACCTGGAGCTGAAGTCGCCGCCGCCCGGCGCGCGCGAGCAGCTCGTGCGCAGGACGCTCGAGGGCGTGGCCGTGTCCGAGGCCTTCACCGCCAAGCTGGCGGCGCGCAAGGGCCTGACGCCGGCGCAGATTCGCACGGCGGTGCGATTCGCCGACCTGGCGATGTCCGAGGGCGCATCGATCGAAGGCCTGATCGAGCGGCAGCTGCGCAATGCCGACCAGGCGCTCGGCGTGGTCGATGGCCTCGGCGTGCGCCGCAGCGTCACCACCTACGACCTCGACATGCTCCACGTCGAGAGCCGCTTCGAGATCCCGCGCATCGTCGAGGCCCTGAAGGCGCGCGGCCACGGCACCCTGTGCTTCTACGGCGCGCCCGGCACCGGCAAGACCGCCCTGGCCGAGCATATTGCCAAAGCCATCGGCCGGCCGCTGATCATCAAGCAGGCGAGCGACTTGATGAGCAAGTACGTCGGCGAGACCGAGCAGAACATGGCCGCCATGTTCAAGGAGGCCGAGGCCGAGAAGGCGGTCCTCCTGCTCGACGAGGCCGACAGCTTCCTGCAGGACCGCCGCGGCGCGCAGCGCACCTACGAAGTCACCGAGGTCAACGAGATGCTCCAGGGCATGGAGCGCTTCGACGGCATCTTCGTGTGCACCACCAACCTGCTCGACCGCCTGGACCAGGCGGCTCTGCGCCGCTTCACCTTCAAGATCAAGTTCATGCCGCTCACGGCCCCGCAGCGCGAGCGCATGTTCGTCACCGAGGCGCTGGGTGGCGATGCGGCCGCCCTGACGGACGAGATCCGGAACCGGCTTTCCGGCCTGCCGCAGCTGTGTCCCGGCGACTTTGCGGCCGTGAAACGCCAGACCGATATTCTTGCCGTCGCGTTCTCTGCCGACGAGTTCCTGGATCAGCTCGAAGCGGAGCATCGCATCAAGCCCGAGGTGCGCGAATCGCGCGGCATCGGTTTCGTTCACAACTAGCCACCACATCGAGTCGCGCCATTTCGTCGGTGCGAGAGGGAGTTTGCATGCAGTTCGTCTGGCAGCGCGCAGCGGCGCTGGTCGTGTGCGCGTCGGCGCTGTCGGGATGTGGTGGCGGGGGAGGCGGCGGTGGCGGTGGCTTTCTGCCACTGGCAGCGATTCCGCAGCTGCAGCAACAGCAACAGCAGCAGCAATTGGCTGCGCCCGACGAGCCCATCGTCGAGTCCTCCAGCGTCTCCGGCCTGTGCACCGCCCCGCGTACCGGCATCGATCCGGACACCGGCGCCGTCTTTCCCGATCGCAGCGGCAGCGTCGACGACGAGAAGCGCTGGGTGCGCGGCTGGATCGACGAAACCTATCTCTGGTTCGACGAGGTGCCGCGCAGCTTGCGCGCCAGCGACTATGCGACGCCGGTCGCGTGGTTCAGCGTGCTCAAGACGCCTCAGCTCACCGCCTCCGGACGGGCCAAGGACCGTTTTCATTTCACGCAGGACACGGCCACCTACCAAAGTCTCTCGCGCGGTGGCGTCGACGTGGGCTATGGCATCGAATGGGCTTTTCTGAGCGCGTCCGCGCCGCGCGACATCCGTGTGGCCTACACGGAGGCCAACTCGCCGGCGGCGCAGGCCGGCATCGTGCGCGGAACGCGTGTGCTGGAGGTCGACGGTGTCGACGCCGTCAACGGCACCGACACGGCGCGACTCAACGGTGGCCTGTCCCCTGTGCGCGAGGGCGAGGCGCACAGCCTGCGCCTGCGCGCACCCGACGGCACCGAGCGCACGCTGTCCCTCGTTGCCGCGCGTGTGCAGCGTGCACCGGTTCTGAACGTGAAGACCATCGGTACGCCAGGCGGCCCGGTAGGCTACATGCAGTTCAACGACCACCTCGCGACCGCCGAGGCCGCACTGATCGCAGCCGTCAACCAACTCCAGGCCGCAGGCATCGTCGACCTCGTCATCGACATGCGCTACAACGGCGGAGGCTTGCTCGATGTGGCCAGCGAACTGTCTTCCATGGTCAGCAGCGGCGCGGTGACCACCGGCGCGGTGTTCGAGCGCCTCGTGTTCAACAGCAAGAACCCCTTCCGCCTCGCGCCGGCGCAGGCGATCGTGCCTTTCCACACGACGTCGCGCGGCTTCTCCACGCCGGTCGGGCAGTTGCTGCCGCGCCTGGGGCTGTCGCGCGTCAGCGTGCTGACCGGCCCGGACACCTGTTCAGCGAGCGAGTCGGTGATCAACAGCCTGCGCGGCGTGGGCGTCACCGTGAACCTGATCGGCGGTGCGACCTGCGGCAAGCCCTACGGCTTCTTGCCGCAGGACAACTGCGGAACCACCTATTTCTCCATCCAGTTCCAGGGCGTCAACAACCGGGGCTTCGGCGACTACGGGGACGGCTTTGCGCCCACCTGTGCTGTCGCCGACGACTTCGACCATGCACTGGGAGATCCGGCCGAGGCGCGGCTGGCGACGGCCTTGAGCTTCCTCGGGACCGGGGTATGCCCGGCGCCGGGGTCGAGCAAGACCGCAGCCTCGCTGCGCAAGTCGGAGGCACACGGCACACCTTACCTGGTGCGTTCGCCGATTCGAGAGAGCCGGCTGGTCCTGACCCCGCAATGAGCTGAACGGCCGAGGCGAACCCGACGACTGCAGCGCCGGGTGTACGCCCGTGTGCCGCAAGGGCGCGGCGTATCTGAACCTGAGGAAATGTCGCGGCCACAGCGTTCGCGGCCCATGCCTTCCTAGCATCCCCGCCCACGCGCTGGCGTGGTGTCCGGCAAGATCTATCGGAGGAAGCATGGGGAGAATTCTGGAAAACAAGGTCGCGCGCGTGGCAGCGTGCGCAGCATGGGTCATTGCGCTGTCCGCTTGCGGAGGCGGTGGTGGAGGGGGCGGCGCCCCGGTGTTCCCGCCGATGGCCACGCAGCCGTCGGCGCCTGACGACGCTCCCAACTCGCCGCCTTCCGCCAACTCTGCGGCGCCCGCGGATACCACCGCCTCGCTGCCGGCCGGCAACCCTGCGGCGCCTGTGGATCCCTCCGCCTCGCCGCCGCCCGCCGGTCCGGCGCCAACGGAAGGACCGACGGTGCCCGAAGCGCCCGCCCAACAACCCGTCCTTCAGTCCATCGTGCCTTCGGCCTCTGTCGCCGCCCAATGCGCCGTGCCGCGCACCGGCGTCGACCCCGACACCGGCGCTCCCTTTGCCGATCGGAAAGGCACCCTGGACCACGAAAAAGACTGGGTTCGCGCATGGATCGACGAAACCTACCTGTGGTTCGACGAAGTCCCCAACACCCTGCTCGCAAGGGACTACGCGACCCCCATCGCCTATTTCGACGTGCTCAAGACGCCGAAGCTCACGGCGAATGGCCAGCCCAAGGATCGCTTCCACTTCACGGCCAACACCGAACAGGCCCGTGCCATGGCGCGCGACGGAAGCGGCATCGGCTATGGCGTGGAATTCGCCTTCCTGAATACCTCGCCGCCGCGCGATGTCCGCGTCGCCTTCGTCGAACCCAGTTCCCCGGCCGCGCAAGCCACTTTGGCGCGGGGTGATCGCCTCGTCGAGATCGATGGCATCGACGTGCTGAATTCGACGAACACCGATGCACTCAATGCCGCGGTGATGCCTCAGCGCGAGGGAGAGCAGCACAACTTCAAGCTGCGCGCGAACGACGGCAGCGAGCGCAACGTGACGCTCACGTCGGCCTCGATCTCGCGCGAACCGGTGCCGTTGCTCGACGCATTCCAAGCCGGGAACAAGTACGTCGGCTACCTGCTCTTCAACGACCACACGGCCGCGGCCGAGTACTCGCTCGTCTACGCGATGGAGGTGCTCCAGTTCATCGGCGTCACCGATCTCGTGATCGACATGCGCTACAACGGCGGTGGCTATCTCGACATCGCGAGCGAACTGGCCTACATGGTGAGCTCCGGCGCTGCGACCCAGGGCAAGACCTTCGAGCAGGTGCTCTACAACAGCAAGAATCCATTCAAGCTGAAGCCCGAAGACACCAAGGTGCCCTTCCATGCCGCCACGCTCGGGTACTCGGCACAGCCAGGGTACCCGCTGCCGCAACTCGGCCTGTCACGGGTCGTCGTGCTGAGCGGCCCCGACACCTGCTCGGCCAGCGAGTCCCTCGTCAACAGCCTGCGTGGCATCGGCGTCGTCGTCGATCTGGTCGGCGGCCGCACCTGCGGCAAACCCTACGGCTTCACGCCCCAGGACAACTGTGGCACCACCTACTACGCCATCCAGTTCCAGGGCGTCAACGACCGGGGCTTCGGCGACTACGGCGACGGCTTCGCACCGACCTGTGCAGTGGCCGACGACTTCACGCACGCGCTCGGCGACCCGGCGGAAGCCCGGCTTGCCGCCGCATTGAAACTGCTCGGGGGCGGCGCTTGCCCCACTCCGCCGGCGGTCGGCAAGGGTGTCGCGGCCATGCGCAAGGCCGAAGCCGAGCGCGTGCCGTATCTCGTGCGCTCTCCGCTGCGCGAAAGCCGCCTGCTCGGCCGCACCGCACGCTGAAGGCTGTCAAGCGTGAAACGAGGCGCAGACTCTGAGCACGTCGGTCCCATACGCCTCCAGCTTCTTGCTCCCGATGCCGCTCAGGCCCTGCAGGTCCTCCAAAGTGGCCGGCGCTCTTTCGGCGATCGCGGCCAGCGTCGCATCATGAAAGATCACATAGGCCGGCAGGTTGTGCTCGCGCGCCACCTCGGCGCGCCAGGCCTTGAGCGCGGCAAAGCGCGCCAGGCCTGCCGTGTCCAAGGCGGCCGCGGCCGCGGCCGGCGCGGGCGCACCGCGTGCCGGCTTCTCGCGCCGCGACTTCTTTCGTTCGGCCGGCGACGAGACCGATTCGCGCAGCAGCACCTGCACCTCTCCCTTGAGCACCGCGCGCGAGCCCTCGGTCAACTGCAGCGTGTTGAAGGCCTGCGCATCGACTGACAGCGCACCGATCGCGATCAACTGGCGCATCACGCCGCGCAGCTGCGCCTCACTGAACTCGCTGCCGATGCCGAAGGTACTAAGCCGTGCATGCCCGAACTGCGTGATCTTCTCGGTCGTCTTGCCGCGCAGGATGTCCATCACATGGCCGGCGCCGAAGCTGATCCCGCTGTGCTGCTGCACGCGGTAGATGGTGCTGAGCAGCTTGCGCGCCGCATCGGTGCCGTCCCACACCTGTGGCGGGTTCAGGCAGTTGTCGCAATTGCCGCAAGGCGTGCTGTGCTCGCCGAAGTAGCGCAGCAGCCGGACGCGCCGGCAATCGCTCGCTTCGGCCAGTGACAGCAGCGCGTCGAGCTTGCCGCGCATCACCTGTTTGAAGTCTTCGCCCGCCGGGCTCTCGTCGATCATGCGGCGCTGATTCACCACGTCCTGCAGGCCATAGGCCATCCAGGCATCGGCTGCTTCGCCGTCGCGGCCGGCACGGCCCGTCTCCTGGTAATAGCCCTCGATGTTCTTCGGCATGTCCAGGTGTGCGACGAAGCGCACGTCCGGCTTGTCGATGCCCATGCCGAAAGCGATGGTCGCCACCACGACCACACTCTCGTCGCGCAGGAAGCGGTCCTGGTGCTTCTGGCGCACCGCGGCATCCAGGCCGGCGTGGTAGGGCAGGGCTTCGATGCCGGCGTCGCGCAGGGTCTGGGCCGTTTCTTCGACGCGCTTTCGCGACTGGCAGTAGACCACCCCTGCATCGCCCTCGTGCTCGCGCTCGATGAAGCGCAGCAACTGCGTGGTCGGGTCCTTCTTCTCGACGATGGTGTAGCGAATGTTGGGGCGGTCGAAGCTGGAGACGAACTGCTGCGCCGATTCCAGCTGCAGCCGCTCGACGATGTCGGCGCGCGTGAGCGCATCGGCCGTCGCGGTCAGCGCGATGCGCGGCACGCTCGCAAAGCGCTCGTGCAGCACCGTCAGCGCGCGGTACTCCGGCCGAAAATCATGACCCCACTGGCTCACGCAATGCGCCTCGTCGATCGCGAACATCGACAGCTTGCCCCGCTGGTGAAGCTCGTCGAGCTGCGACAGGAAGCGCGGCGTCGTCACGCGCTCCGGTGCCGCGTAGAGCAGAGTGATCTCGCCGCGCAGCATGCGGCGCTCCACGTCCTGCGTTTCTGCCCAGTCGAGCGTCGAATTGAGATAAGCCGCATCGACGCCGGCCTCGTGCAATGCGCCCACCTGGTCGTGCATCAATGCGATCAAGGGCGACACCACCACCGTCACGCCACGGCCGGCCCGCTGCCGCGCGATGGCGGGAATCTGGTAGCACAAGGATTTGCCGCCGCCGGTCGGCATCAGCACCAGCGCATCGCCTCCAGCGGTGACATGTTCGACGATGGCTTGTTGATGGCCGCGGAACTCGGTGTAGCCGAAAGTCTCCCGAAGGATCTGCGACAGCGCAGGGCTGGATGGTGAGGACGGCAAGGCGGACACGGGTGTGAAGCCGGGGGGCGTAATAAATGATGGGGTGGGGTTTCGGGCGGTGCCGCATTGGGCGCCGGAAACTGATTGTCGCTTCACCCGGTATCACAAAAAGCCAGATGTCCACCGGAGCCGGCAAGACACGATTGTTACCAACCCTTGAGACGAGATCGGTGTCTCGTCCCGCCTTCTGAGGAGACAGGCCGATGAGTCGAGAAGACTACGTCGAGTTGGTACAAGACCTTTGCGAAGAGCTGGAACTCGGCGACGCCGGCGAGTTCCTGGAGCGCAGCTTGCTGCAGGTGGACGACACCCTGGTCGGCCTCGAGTACCTGGAGGAGCGCGACGAGATCCGGCTGCTTGCGGACCTCGGCGAAATCGAGGAAGGCGTCGACAGGAGCGCGATGCTCCAACTGCTGCTGGAGTTCAACCTGGGCAACACCAGCTTCTATCTGCCGACCTTCAGCCTGCACGCCGAGAACCATCATCCCGTGCTGGCGTACCACATTCCTTTGCAGGCATTGCTCGATGACGACGTGGAGCTGTCGTTTGTGCTTCAGGAGCAACTGCTTCCCGTGCTGGATGAATGGAAAGCCAGATTGCGGGATGCGCTCGCCAGCGCGCCGCCTGCGGCCGATCCTTTGCCCCAATTCGGTTCGATGGCTTAGCAACGGAGTTGTGATGCTTTCAATCTCAAACACCTCGACAGGACCAGTGGTTGTGTTTCCCGGGGCGGGCCCGCGAGACACGGGCAAGCCTCACCTCGCAAAACCAGTGTCTTCGCAACCAGGTCGTTCCTTCACAATACCTCGGGATGGAGGATTCATATCTCGGCCATTGCCCACAGTGAACATCAAGCAGATACGTGAATCTGCTGAAGAGCCCGAGGTGGACGTCTTCCTCGCAGAGCCCGTATCAGAGCAAGCGCCGGAACCCGTCGCGCAGCCGGAGAACGGGGACCTCGCTGCATCGTTCGGAATATCCAAGGATGAACTGGCCGATAGTCAGTTGCTTTCGAAGTTCAACGAGTTCAAGAAAGCGGCGGACGAGCGGCATGCGGCGAAGGCCAGAAAATTCTTCAAGGGTCCCTATGCACCGAAGCCCATGGACTACGAGGATGCTGATGGCAACACGAAGACAGAGTATGGGGTGCAAAGGACCGAGCCCACGCGAAGCACGAGGCTCCGGAATTGGCAGCTCGAGAAAGGAAAACACATCCAAGCCGATCTCAAGAAGATCGGTGCCTTCGTGCGCGAAAAGACCGGCTGCCCGCGCAAGTTTGGCAGCACGTACCTGACCAACGAAGGAAAGGATGACCCTCTGGGCCCCGGAAACCAGGTGCCCAACGACTACCTCCAAGCTGGGTCGGCCGCCGCGAAGGCAGCCGTTGCCGGCAAGTCCGCGTTCGTCGACCCTTCAGGATCCGCCGCAGTATCAGGTGCGGGGCTGGTGACGCAGGTCGTCGACATGACGTTTGCCTCGGCAGCGCACGTGAGGTTGCAATCCGAGCAGGACAAGGCCAAGGATGATCTCAACTTCAAGGGCGCTGGGCAGCGCTTCGTGGATAGCCCTGAAACCGCTACGTCTGCAGACGCCAGGAATTGGGTGAAATTCATGGAAGCTGGAGACAAGGTGCTTAAGCCAACGACTGAAGATCAATCCACCAGGGACGCGGCGCGAACCCGGGTTGCCAGGACCGTTGGTTCGACGTCCTTGAACACAGCCGGGGTCGGCGTCGAGGTTGCCAAGGCAGCGACCTCCATCGACCCCGTGTCGGGCACCATTCTGGCGGTTCCCAAGATGGCCTTGGATGCGGTCGAGGTCAAAGAGGGCTACGAAGAGCTGAGGCGTCGCGTGGGTCAAAAGAAGGACGCGCGGATTTGCATTGCGAACATGCAGAAAGTACTGGATGAGACGCCCGAGGACCATGCTGACTACGCAGAGTTGGAGGCCCTCGTCGATTGCCTCAGCAGGAGCCAAGAGCGCCGTATTCGCCAAGCAAAGCGCGAAACGGGATTTGCGGAAGGGCGCATGGTCAAGGGTGGCGCGGGCCTGGGTGCCACCCTCGGCGGCGCGGCAGCGGCGACGACATTCGTGGCGCTGGGAGCCGCTCCGGCAACAATGGGCCTCTCACTCGTCGTGCCTGCTGCGGTAGCGGTGGCCTGGGGCGTCGCAGTGGCCGTACGCAATGACCAGCGGGCACGTGCAGAGCACACTGGCAAGAAGCGTCAGCGCGAGGCGCAAGCCGTCGCCCTCGAAATGTCCTCCGACGACCTGAGGAGCGCCTTGGTGCACAACAGCCGCCTTCGGTATGAGCATGGGGAAGGCGAATACCTGCTTGGCCAAGATCGCTTCGCCACTTCCCGTATGGAAGAGTTTGACGCGCGAGACAACGAGTACGTGGCCCTTCGGATATTGGCGGGCAAGATTCAGAATATGGTCAAGCCCGGCGGGAGGTACGACAAGAACTCGCCGTTCATCAAGCTTGTGCATGCCCTCGGAATCGACCTCCTCTTTCTTCTTGCCATTTGCAAGGCCGTCGAGCCCATGGCCCCTGAAGCGCAACTTGACTACATCCAATCGCGGCTGGCCCTCAGATTGAGCATCAAGTTCAGGATCGGTGCGACGGAGACACAGACGCCGCCGCATGTGTCGGTATTTATCCGGCATTTCCGGAGGGCGATGTCCGTCGTCCACGATCGCCATGCTTCCGGCTTGTCGAATGAGAGTGACTGGCGCATAGAAGTTCACGACGCTCTGGAGACCCTTTACCCCGATCGGCGGGCGGGCATGCAGGCTTTCAGACAGGCCATCCGGATATTCCTGGACAAAGAAGAAGCATCAAGAAAAGCAAGACGACTTGATGCAACGGACTTCACGAGGACGCTCAGTGAGTTCACCAGCTATCTGGATGAGCTCGAAGGTGCTCGTTTGAAGGCTCTTGAAAAGGGTAAGAGACTGGTGGCGATGGATCGAATCGCAAAAGAGCGGAGAGTCAACGAACGCGTCGCGGAATTGGAGCGGCTGCAATCGAGAATGCAGTCCACACCGGTATGAGCGGGGGATGCATCGGTCGGGGTTCATCTCGATAGGGCAGGCATGGTCAAGGCCACGCCGACCGTGGGCTTGGAGCGCGCGCAGATTCGCCAGTTCGGCGTGCGCAAGCACGATGAACCTGTAAGCCTCCCCATCCCATTAGAGCCAACGCGCAGGCCGGAACGACGTTGGTCGCGGTGTTACTTAGCCCATAAGGCATCCCACCAGCGGGATGGCCGAGGAACCCCAGCGATGGGCAGAGAAGACTGCCGTCGAGCGTGCAGCGACGCGCGCCGCAGCAGTCGAGCTCTGCCGACAACTCCGCCTTGTGCGTGAAAAAGAACGGACGTCTCCTATGCCTGTGTTCGGTGTACAACCCCCGTCAATCCTGCTGCCCACGCTTTCAACCGGGGGCGTCGATCTCGTGAGCGGTGGGAAACCCGGGGGAAGTCCTGCGTTCAAGCTTGCGCCTCCAGAGGTGGTTCATGCCTGGACGAGTGCAAGCGTATCCGAGGGGCAGCCCGCCACGCCGAAGGCAGGCCCGGTCGATGCACCGATAACCCCCGAAGGTGCCATCGAATCCGATCCGCCTCATGACGGGGCCGTTCCGGCCGTTGTCATTCAGGCTGATCCTGTCGACCCCGTCCAGGCTGATGTCATTGCGGACGTCATTCCAGCTGACGCCCTGCCGAAACCAGCGGCACCTGCCGAAAAAGCGGCCATCAGGAAGAGCGAAACCTTCGGGCTCGATCCCGCCCAACTCAACGCGGACCGGATCATCGGAACGAAGCGCTTTCTCGGGCAGTACGACCATGCCAGGAAGCTCGAGCACCGCGCGAAGCACAGCACGCACTACAAGGCCGTCGAAACATCACACCTTCGCGACGACGGCAGCCTCGACAAGGCGGAGCGATGGGTCCCGGCCCAGAAGACCCGCGCGCAGCGCATCCAGTCGCGCAACAGAAAAGACGGCGAGCGCGTCAAGCGAGGCTACAACCATCTGACCGGCTGGGTTCGCGAGATGGCCGGCAGGCCTCGCAAAACGGGGAGCAACTACGGCAGCAAGAAAGGCCGGGGCGCTCTGGTGGCACCCGCGACGCTGGTGCCGGCCGACGTGCTGGGCGGCGGCACCGCCATAGGGAAATGTGTCACCGGCGCGGTTCGCGCAGGCCCGACGTACGAGCAGCCTGCCGTGTTGCCCTCCGCCGTTGGCGTTGGCGACGGCCTCGGCTTCGCGGGCCTGGGCAGTACGGTTGCCGATGCCATGGATGCGGCAGACGGCGTGCTGACGATGGTCAACCGGCGCACCGGCGACAAGGCGAACCTGGTGCGTTACCACGAAGACGCGCTGCGATTTCGGCGGCTCCTGGACGAGTCGACACCGGAGGAGGCAGAGGCCTTCCTGAAGTTCGAAAACTCGGCGCAGAGGCTGATCAAGCCCACGCCAGAGGAGCAGGCCACCGATGCGGTCACCCGGGACTACGCCATCCGGAGCTTGGGCCTGAACCCCGTTTCTTCCGGTGTGTCGGTGGGAGCGCAAGTAGCCGGCTATGTGGGGCCCGCCTGTGCGGCCGCCGGACTTGCATGGGGACCGCTGGGTCTGGCCTCGGGAAGCGTCGATCTGAGTCAGGCCATCGGCGAGCATGCGCGCCGAAAGGCCCAGGTCATCACTGCCGTGAGGCGCAAGCACGTGATCGAGGCCGTATCGGGAGAGCTCGACGACGCGCCAGGTGCTCCTGTGCTCCGCGGCGCCTTGGCCAGCCTGTGGAAGCAGCAGGACCGATTGGAGCGGCAGGGCAAGTACGAGATCGATTTTTCCATCGCCCGTGGCGTCAAGGCGGTTGCCAACATGTTCGTCGGCACGGCCGGGACTGCGGTCGCCGGCTTGGCTGTCGCAGGCGTGGTGGCCACGTCGGTGACGACGCCATTGGCGATCGGGCTGGCCGTTCCGGCCGTGGTCGGCGGCGGCTTCATCGCCGGTCGCAGCTGGGTCCGACACGAAGCCGAAAGCAGGTCCAAGGGGCGCGAGTGCGCTGCTGCCGCCGCCATCCAGAGCCTGACGCGTGAGCAACTGGAGGCGTTGCTGTCCAGGCCCTCCGGAGAGCCTGCGGAAGTCACGGTCTCCATCGGAGAAGGCGAATACCTTCCGGGCGAGGATCGCTTTGCCGGCGAGCGCACCATCACCTTCGATGTCCGAGACAACGAGTACGTGGGGCTGCACATGGTCGCCCTGCAGATCCAGGACCTCATTCGCACCGGTGACGCCAAGGCCGCGGCGCCATGGCTCAAGACCTTGAGAGGCCTGGGCGTCGATTCAGTCCGCTTGCTGGCCATCTGCAAGGCCGCGTCGGCCAAGCCGGCGGAGGAGCAGCTGGACTTCATCAAGACCTACCTTGCACCGCCTCTGGGCATAAAGCACCGGATGACCGGGGCGCAGGCTCATGCGCATCCGTCGGTCTTTCTCGGACGCTTCCAAAACGCATTGCTCGACGCCGGCATCGGCAAGAAGGCGCGCCCGTCGCCGAGTGCCTACCGCCGTGTTCGCGAAGAACTGGTCAAGCAGTTTGGCGAAGGCGAGGCGGCGATGGCTGCTTTCAAGAGTGCCACCAGCGAGTTCATCCGCAAGACGGCGAAGCTTCCCTCCTCGCCGCTGCGCTCTCATCTGCGAGCCTTTCTCGTGCTGGAGCAATTCACCGCGTCCGGCAGGGCAGTGCCCGAGGTCGGGGCGGACGAGGTGATCGAGTACTTCCGCGGTGCACCGGCCGATGCTGACTTCGACGCCCATGTCCTCAAGAAGTTGACCACGCACGGCTTGCGCGATCCCGAGCAACTGGCCCTTGTCCTTCAGCTCGGCGTGGCGGGCCTCACGAACCTTCCGGCATCCGAGGCGGCGCGGATCGAAGCGCAGGCGAATGCCCTCCTTCGGCGCCTGGAGGCCTTGTAGACGGGGCATTGCCGCATTCAGCGGTCGCACCATTTGTCAAGTCAAGCCATGGCCGCGGGCAGCGGCAATGGGGGCCGGGCAGGCCCCGCATTCAGGGTTGGCCCTGTATAGACAGGACCATCGCAGTTCACCATAATCGCCCCACGCTGAACCCGCAGCTCTCGCGCCGCTCGGCCGAGCCCGTTCCAAAACGCGATGGAGAACCTTCGATGCTCAAGCCATTTCAAGCAACCGCCTCGCTGCTCGCGGTCGGCCTCTGCGCCACAGCGCTGGCGACCGGCGCCCACGCCCAGGACACCAAGATCGCCCTCGGCATGTCCGGCTGGACCGGCTTCGCCCCCCTCTCGCTGGCCGACAAGGCCGGCATCTTCAAGAAGAACGGGCTGGACGTGGAGCTCAGGATGATTCCGCAGAAGGACCGCCACCTGGCCCTGGCTTCCGGCGCCATCCAGTGCGCGGCCACCACGGTCGAGACGCACGTCGCGTGGAACGCCAATGGCGTGCCCATCGCGCAGATCTTCCAGATGGACAAGTCCTACGGTGCCGACGGCATCGCGGTGCGCAACGACGTCAAGTCCTTCGCCGACCTCAAGGGCAAGACCATCGGCGTCAGCGCCCCCGGCACCGCGCCGTACTTCGGCCTGGCCTGGATGCTGAGCAAGAACGGCATGTCGCTCAAGGACGTGAAGACCGTCTCGCTCGAGCCCCAGCCCGCCGCCCAGGCCTTCGTGGCCGGCCAGAACGACGCGGCCATGACCTACGAGCCCTACCTCTCCACCGTGCGCGCGAACCCGCAGGCCGGCAAGATCCTCGCCACCACGCTGGACTACCCGATGGTGATGGACACGGTGGGCTGCGCGCCAAGCTGGCTCAAGGCCAATGCCAAGGCCGCGCAGGCGCTCACCAACTCCTACTTCGAGGCGCTGGAGATGATCAAGAGCGACCCGGCCAAGGCCAACGAGCTGATGGGCTCGGCCGTCAAGCAGAGCGGCGAGCAGTTCGCCAAGTCCTCGGCCTACCTGCGCTGGCAGGACAAGGCGGCCAACCAGAAGTTCTTCGCCGGCGAGCTCACCCAGTTCATGAAGGACTCGGTGCCGATCCTCCTGGAGGCCGGCGTGATCCGCAAGGCGCCCGAAGACCTCGCGGCCACCTTCGACGCGAGCTTCATCAAGTAAGAAGGCGGCGCGCTCACCCTGCCGGGACCCCATCATGGAAGCGACCACTGCCGTCCCCTCCGCTGCGCCCGCGGCCCCCGCCGCCATGCCACCCGCCACCGCGCCGCGCCGGCGCCGCGGCATGGCGCCGCTCGAGCCCGTCAGCCCGCGTGCGCGCTGGCTGCTGGGCCTGGGCTTCTTCGTGCTGTTCTTCGCGGTGTGGGCCGCATTCACGCTGGGCGGCTTCGTGCCGCCCACCTTCCTCGCCAGCCCGGTCACGATGGTGAAGGAGGGCTATGGGCTCTTCACCGGGTTCAACTTCATCCACGACATCGGCATGACGGTGTGGCGCGTGGTCGGCGGCTTCGTGCTGGCGGCCATCGTCGCGGTGCCCCTGGGCATCGCGATGGGCGCCTACAAGCCCATCGAGGCCTTCTTCGAGCCCTTCGTGTCCTTCTGCCGCTACCTGCCGGCCTCGGCCTTCATCCCCTTGCTCATCCTCTGGGCCGGCATCGGCGAGGCGCAGAAGCTGCTGGTGATCTTCATCGGCTCGGTGTTCCAGATCACGCTGATGGTCGCCGTCACCGTCGGCGGTGCGCGGCGCGACCTGGTGGAAGCCGCCTACACGCTGGGGGCGAACAGCCGCGGCATCGTCGCGCGGGTGCTGATTCCGGGCGCCGCGCCGGGCATCGCCGAAACCCTGCGCCTGGTGCTGGGCTGGGCCTGGACCTACGTGATCGTGGCCGAGCTGATCGGCTCCTCCTCCGGCATCGGCCACATGATCACCGACAGCCAGGCGCTGCTGAACACCGGGCAGATCATCTTCGGGATCATCGTGATCGGGGTGATCGGGCTCGTCTCCGATTTCGTCTTCAAGTTCGTCAACCGCCGCCTCTTCGCCTGGAGCACCTTGTGATGCAAAGCCAGCTTTCGATCCGCGGCGTCTCTCGCACCTTCACCGGCAACAAGGGCCAGCGCACGCAAGCCCTGCTGCCCATCGACTTCGAGGTGCGCGAGAACGACTTCGTCACCATCCTCGGCCCCTCCGGCTGCGGCAAGTCCACGCTGCTGCGCATCGTCGCCGGCCTGGACGAGCCGAGCCAAGGCCGCGTGCTGCTCGACGGCCAGCCCATCGAGGGGCCGGGCGCGGACCGCGGCATGGTGTTCCAGAGCTACACGCTCTTTCCCTGGCTGACCATCGCGCAGAACATCCGCTTCGGCCTGCGCGAGCGCGGCATGGGCGAGGCGCAGCAGAAGGAGCGCAGCGATTACTTCATCGCCAAGGTGGGCCTGCGCGGCTTCGAGAACCACTATCCCAAGCAGCTCTCCGGTGGCATGCAGCAGCGCACCGCGATCGCGCGCGCCCTGGCCAACGATCCGAAGATCCTGCTGCTGGACGAGCCCTTCGGCGCGCTCGACAACCAGACCCGCGTGCTGATGCAGGAACTGCTGCTGGGCATCTGGGAATCGGCGCAGAAGACCGTGCTCTTCGTGACCCACGACATCGATGAGGCCATCTTCATGGCCAACCGGGTCGCAGTGTTCAGCGCGCGGCCGGGCCGCATCAAGAGCGAGATCGCGGTGGACTTCGGCCACCCGCGCCACTACACCATCAAGACCTCTCCCGAGTTCATGGAGATCAAGGCGCGGCTGACCGAGGAGATCCGCGCCGAGTCGATGGCCGCGGCGGAGCATTGAGGCAGCACGGCATGGGCACCATCGGCAAGCACCGCAGCACCCAACCCGCGCACCGCTCCGCGGCGGGCGCCCCGGTGCAGCCCGCGCTGGCGCTTTACGAGCAGGTCAAGTCCTTCATCACCCACAAGATCCAGGACGGCTCCTGGCCCGCCGGCCACCGGCTGCCCTCGGAGAGCGAACTGGTCGCGCAGTTCGGGGTCGCCCGCATGACCGTGAACCGCGCGCTGCGCGAGCTGGTGGAGCAGGGCCGCATCGTGCGCGTGGCCGGCGTGGGCAGCTTCGTGGCCGAGGACAAGCCGCAGTCCACCCTGCTGCAGATTGCCAACATCGCCAGCGAGATCCGCGCGCGCGGGCATGACTACCGCTGCGAGTTCCTGGTGGCCGAGCGCATCGCCGCCTCGCCCGACGTGGCCGCGTGGCTGGACCTGCGGCCCGGCGAGTCGGTCTTCCACACCGTGTGCCTGCACCTGGAGAACGACCTGCCTGTGCAACTGGAAGACCGGCACGTCAACCCGCGCGTCGTGCCGGCCTTCCTCGAGCAGGACTTCTCGGCCATGTCGCCCAGCGAATACCTGGTGCGCAACGTGCCCTTCGACCAGATCGAGCACGTCGTCGATGCCGTGCTGCCCACGCCCGAGCAGGCCGAGCGGCTGGACATGCCGCCCAACGACCCCTGCCTGCTGCTCACTCGCCGCACCTGGACGCGCACCACGCCGGTCACCATGGTGCGTTGCCTGCACCCCGCTTCGCGCTACCGCCTGGGCAGCCGCTTCCGGGCGGACGGCAACCCGAGTTTCGGCTGACCCCGACGCATCGAGGACCCTGCGCTTCGCACGCCGCTACTTGTATAGACAGGATCAACGTATGAACGACACAGCTTCTTCCGACGACGCATTGGTGCTGGTTCCCGGAGAGGTCGAGCTCGCCGCGCTGCGCCGCGTGCATGCCGGCGGCGTGCGGCTCGCGCTCGCACCCTCGGCGCGCGCGGGTCTGCTCGCCGCGCAAGCCACGGTGCGCCGCATCGTCGATGCCGGCGAAGTGGTCTACGGCATCAACACCGGCTTCGGCAAGCTGGCCCAGACCATCATCCCGCACGAGCGGTTGGCCGAGTTGCAGCGCAACCTGGTGCTGTCCCACAGCGCCGGTACCGGCGATGCGCTGCCGGACGGCGTGGTGCGCCTGGTGCTCGCGACCAAGGCGGTGAGTCTGGCGCGCGGCCATTCGGGCATCGCGCCGGAGATCGTCGATGCGCTGCTGGCCCTGCACAACGCCGGCCTGCTGCCTCGCATTCCCTCCAAGGGCTCCGTCGGCGCCTCGGGCGATCTCGCACCGCTGGCGCACCTGGCCTGCGTGCTGATCGGCGAGGGCGAGGTGTGTACGCCCGAAGGAGAAGTGATCGGCGGCGCGGCCGCGCTCGCACGCATCGGGCTCGCGCCCTTCGTTCTCGGGCCCAAGGAAGGGCTGGCCTTGCTCAATGGCACGCAGGTCTCCACGGCACTGGCGCTGGCCGGCCTCTTCGGCGCCGAAGACGTGTTCGCCGCCGGCCTGATGGCCGGTGCGCTCTCGCTCGAAGCCATCCAGGGCTCCATCAAGCCCTTCGATGCGCGCATTCACGCGGCGCGCGGCCAGCCCGGGCAGATCGCCGTCGCCGCCGCGGTGCGCGCGCTGCTCGAAGGCAGCGAGATCGTCCCCTCGCACGCCGACTGCGGCCGCGTGCAGGACCCGTACTCCATCCGCTGCGTGCCGCAGGTCATGGGCGCCTGCCTGGACAACCTCGCGCATGCCGCGCGCGTGTTGCGCACCGAGGCCAATGCGGCTTCCGACAACCCGCTGGTGTTCGACAACGGCGACGTGATCTCCGGCGGCAACTTCCACGCCGAGCCGGTGGCCTTCGCCGCCGACATCATCGCGCTCGCCGTGGCCGAGATCGGCGCGATCAGCGAGCGCCGCATGGCCCTGCTGCTGGACCGCGGCCTGTCGGGCTTGCCGCCCTTCCTGGTGCGCGACGGCGGCGTCAACTCCGGTTTCATGATCGCGCAGGTGACGGCCGCATCGCTCGCCTCCGAGAACAAGTCGCTCGCCCATCCGGCCAGCGTGGACAGCCTGCCCACCTCGGCCAACCAGGAAGACCACGTGTCGATGGCCACCTTCGCCGCGCGGCGCCTGGCCGAGATGGTCCAGAACACGGCGGTGGTCGTGGGCATCGAAGCCATGGCCGCCGCGCAAGGCATCGAGCTCAAGCGAGGCCCCAGGAGTTCGGCTCTTCTCGAAGCCGAGTTCGCCGCCATCCGCGAGCACGTGGCCTTCATCGACCAGGACCACTTCATCGCGCCCGACATCGAGGCCATGCGCCAATGGGCGCGCCGCAGCCAATGGCCCACCGCCCTGCTGGACATCCTGCCCAGCCGTTCCTGAATCACCCCGCACCTTCCATCGAAAGGACACGCCACCATGAATGCGCCCGACAAGTTCACCGTCCAGGCCACCGACCCCCGCCACGATCCGAATCGCGTGATCCGCGCGCCGCGCGGCAGCCAGCTCCACTGCAAGAGCTGGCTCACCGAGGCACCCTTCCGCATGCTGCAGAACAACCTGGACCCCGAGGTGGCCGAGCGCCCGCAGGACCTGGTGGTCTACGGCGGCATCGGCCGCGCGGCGCGCAACTGGGAATGCTTCGACCAGATCCTCGCCACGCTCAAGACGCTGGAGGACGACGAGACCCTGCTCATCCAGTCGGGCAAGCCGGTCGGCGTGTTCAAGACCCATGCCGATGCACCGCGCGTGCTGCTGGCCAACTCCAACCTGGTGCCGCGGTGGGCCGACTGGGAACACTTCAACGAGCTGGACCGCAAGGGCCTCTTCATGTACGGCCAGATGACCGCCGGCAGCTGGATCTACATCGGCAGCCAGGGCATCGTGCAGGGCACCTTCGAGACCTTCGTCGAGGCCGGCCGCCAGCACTACGGCAACGACCTCTCGGGCAAGTGGATCCTCACGGCCGGCCTCGGCGGCATGGGCGGCGCGCAACCGCTGGCCGCCACGCTGGCCGGCGCGGTCTCGCTCAACATCGAGTGCCGGCAGTCGAGCATCGATTTCCGGCTGCGCACGCGCTACGTCGACAAGCAGGCCCGGGACCTCGACGATGCGATCGCCCTGATCGAGCACCACACTGCCGCGAAGGAGGCCGTGTCCATCGCGCTGCTGGGCAACGCGGCCGAGATCCTGCCCGAGCTGGTGAAGCGCGCGAAGGCGGGCGGCCTCCGACCCGACCTGGTGACCGACCAGACCTCCGCGCACGACCTGATCAACGGCTACCTGCCCGCCGGCTGGAGCGTCGAGCAATGGATCGATGCGCAGAAAGACCCTTCGCAACACGCCCGCCTGAAAGCCGAAGCCGCGAAGTCCTGCGCCGTGCACGTGCAGGCCATGCTCGACTTCCAGGCCATGGGCATCCCCACGGTCGACTACGGCAACAACATCCGCCAGGTCGCCTTCGACGAAGGCGTGAAGAACGCCTTCGACTTTCCCGGCTTCGTACCGGCCTACATCCGCCCGCTGTTCTGCGAGGGCAAGGGTCCCTTCCGCTGGGTCGCGCTCTCGGGCGACCCGGAAGACATCTACAAGACCGACGCCAAGATCAAGGAACTCTTCCCCGACAACACCCACACCCACCGCTGGCTGGACATGGCGCGCGAGCGCATCGCCTTCCAGGGCCTGCCGGCGCGCATCTGCTGGCTGGGCCTGGGCGAACGCCACAAGGCGGGCCTGGCCTTCAACGAGATGGTGAAGTCGGGCGAGCTCAAGGGCCCGATCGTGATCGGCCGCGACCACCTGGACACCGGCTCGGTCGCCAGCCCCAACCGGGAGACCGAGGCCATGAAGGACGGCACCGATGCGGTGTCCGACTGGCCGCTGCTCAACGCGCTGCTCAACACCGCGGGCGGCGCGACCTGGGTCAGCCTGCACCACGGCGGCGGCGTCGGCATGGGCTACTCGCAGCACTCGGGCGTGGTGATCGTCTGCGACGGCACCGATGCGGCCGCGAAGCGCATCGCGCGCGTGCTGTGGAACGACCCCGCCACCGGCGTGATGCGCCATGCCGATGCCGGCTACGAGCAGGCCATCGCCACGGCGAAGAAGCATGCGCTCCAACTCCCCATGATCAAGTAACGAGGCCCCGACCCATGTCCGAAATCTATCTGCACTACCTGAACCACCTGGATGTCCAGGCCCTGAAGATGACCGACGCCGAGATCGTGGCGGCGGTCGAGGAGGGCCTGGTGGCCCAGGGCCGCGGCGAGACCGCCATCGAGCCGCGCATGCACCTGGTACCAGAGAAAGACTACCCGGGCCACTTCAACGTTCTGCGCGGCTACATCCGTCCGCTCGGCCTGGCCGGCGTGAAAGTGGTGGGCGACTTCTACCGCAACTACGAGCAGGGCCTGCCCTCGGAACTCGCACTGCTCAACCTCTTCGACCCGAAGAACGGTGTGCCCGTGGCCATCATCGACGCCTCGGACATCACCGACATGCGCACCGGCGCGATCACCGCCATCGGCGCCAAGCACCTCGCGCGCAAGAATTCGAAGATCCTCGGCCACATCGGCGCACGCGGCACCTCCTACTGGAACGTGCGGCTCCTGCATTCGATCTTCCACTTCGACGAGATCCGCGTTCATTCGCGCCGGCCCGAGAGCCGAGAGAAGTTCGCCGCGCGCCTGGAGCGCGACCTGGGCACGAAGATCACCATCACCGAGGACTGGGAGTCCTGCGTGCGCGGCGCCGACATCGTGGTCGAGGCCTCGCGCCTGGAGAAGCCCACGCCCATGCTCAAGACCGCGTGGATCAAGAAGGGCGCCTGCGTCATCCCCTACGGCACCATGAGCGCGGTCGAACTCTCGCTCACCGACATCATGGACAAGATGGTGATGGACGACTGGGGCCAGGCCAAGGCCGGCCCGCTGGGCGCGCTGCGCGCGCACGTCGACGCCGGCAAGCTGTCGGAAGAGACCCTGCATGCCGAACTCGGCCAGATCGTCGCCGGCCTCAAGCCCGGCCGCGAAAGCGATGACGAGACCAATCTCTTCTGGCACCGCGGCCTGTCGCTGTCGGACATCGCGCTCGGCTCGGCGATGCTCGCCAAGGCCAAGCGCATGGGGCTCGGGCAGCAGCTTCGCTACCGTTGAACACGCGTTGAACGTACCCGACATGCCGCTGGTCGCCAACGCGCGGATGTACTCGGCCACCGCCACGGCGCGGGCCGACTGGAAAACGCTGCTGGCCTGGGTGCTGGAACGCGCGGGCCTGGATTGGCTGGTGATCGACTACGACGCGCCCGCGCCGCTTTCCGCGCTGTGGGCGCGCGAGGACCTGGGCCTGGCGATGATGTGCGGCCTGCCGTTCTCGCAGCGCGAGCCGCGCCCCACGCTGATCGCCGCGCCGGTGCCTTCGCCGGCGCGCTACGGTGGCCGGCCGGCGTACTTCACCGACATCGTGGTGCGCGCCGATGCCAGGTACGAACGCCTGGAAGACACCTTCGGGGGCGTCGTCGGCTACACCCTGGCCGACTCGATGTCGGGCGGCGTGGCGCTGCGCGACCATCTCGCGCCGTACCGTGCCGCGCATGGATCGCGTCTCTTCCGCCACGCAGTCGGCCACCTGATCCATGCGCGCGGCGTCATCGAGGCGCTCGCGGCCGGCACCATCGACGTCGGCCCGCTCGACAGCTACTACCACGACCTTCTGCGCCGCCACGAGCCGGACTTCGCGCGGCAGGTGCGCACCATCGCCAGCACCGTGGCGCGGCCCATCCCGCCGCTGGTGGCGACGGCCGCGCTGTCTGCGGACGAACTCGCGCGCCTGCGCGACGCGCTGCAGGCCAGCACGCGGGCGCCGGCGCTGCACGACGTGACGGAACGCTTGTTGCTTGCCGGCTTTGACGTGCCCGATCCCGCGGACTACGACGTTCTCGCGCGGATCGCCCTTCGTGATGACCTTCCCACTTTCGAGGAACTCTGATGATCCTGCGTCGCCCTCTCCTGACCCTTCTGCCCTCCCTCGTGCTCGCGGCCGCGCTGCCGTCGGCCCATGCGCAGGCCTATCCCTCCAAGCCCGTGCGCGTGATCGTTCCCTTCGCGCCCGGCGGGCCGGCCGACGTGCTGGCCCGCGTCACCGGGCAGGAGCTCGGCGATGCGCTGGGCCAACCCTTCGTGGTCGAGAACAAGGTGGGGGCTGCCGGCAACATCGGCGTCGACCAGATCGCCAAGGCTGCGCCCGACGGCTACACCGTCGGCATCGTGCCGGTGGGCAATGTGGCGGTGAATCCCAGCCTCTTCCCCGCGCTGCCCTACAAGGCCAGCGAACTCGCGCCCGTCGCCATGCTCGCCACCGTCGAGAACGTGCTGGTGGTCAACGCGGAGGTGCCGGCCAGATCGCTCAAGGAACTGATCGCGCTCGCCAGGCAGAAGCCCGGCACGCTGAGCTTCGCCTCGCCCGGTGCCGGCAGCCAGGCCCACCTGGCCGGCGAACTGATGGCCTTGGAGGCCGATCTCAAGCTGATCCACGTGCCTTACAAAGGCATCGGCCCGGCGATCAATGACGTGGTCGGCGGCCAGGTGTCGATGATGTTCGGTGCGATGTCGGCGGTGCTGCCGCACGTGAAGTCCGGCAAGCTGCGCGCCCTCGGCGTCGCCAGCCTCAAGCGCTCCGCCGCGATGCCTGAACTGCCCACCATCGCGGAACAAGGCTTGCCGAAGTTCGAGGCCGTCTCCTGGTATGCGCTGATGGCGCCCGCGGGCACGCCGGCGACGATCGTGGAGCGGCTCAACGCCGAAGCGGCCCGTTCTCTCGCCAAGCCCGCGATCCGGGAGAAGTTCGCCGCGCAGGGCCTGGAGCCGGGCGGCGGCAAGCCGGAGGAACTCGCCGCCGCCATCCGCACCGAGACGGCGCGCTGGGGCGAGGTGATCCGCAAGCAGAACATCAAGCCCGACTGACGGACCATCGATGGCACTTCGCAGCTTCTCGCGCGCCAGCCTGCCTGCCACGCCGTGGAAGAACGGCGGCGGCAGCACGCAGGAGATCGCCGCCTGGCCGCCCGGCGCGGGCCTGGCCGACTTCGGCTGGCGCGTCAGCATCGCCACCATCGCGGCCGCGGGGCCTTTCTCGGTGTTCGAGGGCGTGGACCGCCTCATCATGCTGCTGGACGGCGAGGGCGTGCACCTGCGTTCGCGCGATGGCCGCATCGATCATCGGCTCGACGTGCCGCATCGGCCCTTCGCCTTCGCGGGCGAGGCCGAGATCGAGGGCGTGCCGCAGGGCGGTCACTCCAGCGACTTCAACGTGATGACGCGGCGCGGCGCCTGGCGTGCCGAGTTGACGGTGCTCGATCAAGCCGCGGCTGTCGCGCCCGCAGCGCATGGCGTGCTGCTGGCCTTGCGGGGCGATTGGAGCGTGGACGAGAAGGGCACACTCTGCCGCGAAGGCGAGGGCTTGTGCTGGACCGATGCGCCGCATGCCTGGCACGTCGCGCCGCGCAGTGCGGGCGCCCGTCTTGCTGTCGTACGCATCCAGCCGGCCGATGCCCAGCCTTGAGAGCCGAATGATGAACACGTTGAACAAGCTCGCTTCTGCTGATGGCCTGTGGACGGGCCTGCGTCTGGCGCCGGAGGCCGCACCGGCAGTCCCGGAAAACGCCCAGGCCGCCATCGCGGTCGAGCGGGGCACCATCCGATGGGTCGGCGATGCCGCCGCGGTGCCGTCTGCTTTCGACACATGGCCGCGCCACGATGGCGGCGGCGCACTCGTCACTCCCGGCCTGATCGACTGCCACACCCACCTGGTCTATGGCGGCCAGCGCGCCAACGAGTTCGCGATGCGGCTGGCCGGCGCCAGCTACGAGGACATCGCCAAGGCCGGCGGCGGCATCGTTTCCTCCGTTCGAGCCACGCGCGAGGCCGACGAGGCGACCCTGTTCGTGCAGGCCGCGCCTCGGCTGGAACAACTTCTGGCCGACGGCGTCTGCGCGATCGAGATCAAGTCGGGCTATGGCCTGTCGCTCGAGCACGAGCGCAAGCAGCTGCGCGTGGCGCGGCAACTGGGCCAGGCCTTCGGCGTGACCGTGCGCACCACCTTCCTCGGCGCCCATGCGCTGCCGCCCGAATACGCCGGGCGAAGTGGCGACTACATCGACGTGGTGTGCCGGGAGATGATGCCGGCGCTCGCCGCCGAAGGCCTGATCGACGCGGTCGACGTCTTCTGCGAGCGCATCGCCTTCTCGCTGCAAGAGACCGAGCGCGTGTTCCAGGCCGCGCGTGCGCTGGGCCTGCCGGTCAAGCTGCATGCCGAGCAGCTGTCCGACATGGGCGGTGCGGCGCTGGCGGCGCGCTACGGGGCGCTGTCCTGCGATCACATCGAGCATCTTTCCGCCGAAGGCATTGCCGCCATGCGCGAGGCCGGCACCGTCGCCGTCCTGCTGCCCGGCGCTTACTACGCGCTGCGCGACACGCACCTGCCGCCCATCGAGGCGCTGCGCGCGGCTGGCGTGCCGATGGCCGTCTCCACCGACCACAACCCGGGCACCTCGCCGGCGCTGAGTCTGCTGCTGATGATGAACATGGCCTGCACCCTGTTCCGCCTCACCGTGCCGGAGGTGCTGGCGGGGGTCACGGTGCATGCGGCGCGGGCGCTGGGTTTGTCGGACACCCATGGCGTGATCGCCGCCGGGCGGCCGGCCAACTTCGTGCTGTGGAACCTCGGCAGCGCGGCGGAACTGGCCTACTGGTTCGGCCACAGGCCCGCGCGCACCGTGGTGCGCCAGGGCCGCATCGCAACGGGGGGAGCGCGGTGAGCCGAAGCCTCTTCGCCGCCGATGCGCTGCTGCCGCAAGGCTGGGCGCGCGACGTGTTGCTGGGCTGGGACGACACGGGTCGGTTGGTCGAGGTGCGGGCCGATGCCCCGGCGCCGGCGGGCGTACCGCGTGCTGCGGGCCCGGTCCTCCCTGGCATGCCCAACCTGCATTCGCATGCCTTCCAGCGTGCCTTTGCCGGGCTCACCGAGCACCGTGCCGAGCAGCAGGACAGTTTCTGGAGCTGGCGCACGTTGATGTACCGCTTCGCCGCGCGCCTCGGCCCGCAGCACATGGAAGCCATCGCCACCTGGCTCTATGCCGAGATGCTGGAAGCCGGCTACACCAGCGTGTGCGAGTTCCAGTACGTGCACCACGATGCCGACGGCCGCCCCTACGCCGACGACGCCACCCTGAGCCTGGCATTGCTGCGCGCGGCGCAGCGCACCGGCATCGGCTTCACGCTGCTGCCGGTTCTCTACCAGGCCAGCGGCTTCGGCGGCCTGGCGCCCAATGAAGGGCAGCGTCGCTTCATCCGTTCGACCGAATCGATGCTGCGCCTGCTCGATGCATTGAAGCCTGTCTGCGAAGCGCAGGGCGCGCGCCTCGGGCTCGCGCCGCATTCGCTGCGCGCCGTGCCGCCCGCGGCGCTGCGCGAGGCGCTGGCGGGGCTCGACGCGCTCGATGCGCGCGCGCCGATCCACATCCACATCGCCGAGCAGACGCGAGAGGTCGAGGACTGCGTCGCCTGGAGCGGCCAGCGACCCGTGGCCTGGCTGCTCGACCATGCGCCGGTCGATGCGCGCTGGTGCCTGGTGCACGCGACGCACATGGACGAGGGCGAGTACGCGCGCGCGGCCGCGAGCGGTGCCGTCGCCGGCCTGTGCCCCACCACCGAAGCCAACCTCGGCGACGGCCTGTTCGACTTCGCCCGCTGGCGCGGCCATGGTGGCGCGTGGGGCGTGGGCTCCGACAGCCACGCCTGCGTCAACGCGGCCGAGGAACTGTTGATGCTCGAGTACGGCCAGCGCCTCGCGACCCGGCAACGCAACGTGGGTGCCGACGGGTCGCAGCGCGAGGTCGCGACCGCGTTGACGCTCGCCGCCGTGCGCGGCGGCGCCCAGGCCGCGGGCCGGCCCGTCGGCGGGCTCTCCGTCGGGCAGCAGGCGGATTTCGCGGTGCTGGATGCGGGCCATCTCGCGCTGCAGGGTCTGCCTGCGCCGCAAATGCTCTCGGCCCACGTGTTTGCCAGCCATCGAAGCTCGGCCATCGATGCCGTTTACGTCGCTGGCCACGCCCGCGTCACAGCCGGGCGGCATCCCCTGCATGACGAAGCCGGGGCCGCCTTCGTGGCGGCACGCGGGCAACTCCTCGAGGACTGAAGCTTTCCGAACCATGCCCTTCACCACCACCGAACCTCCCTTCCGCTTTCGCCGCGGCACGCGCCCGCTGCTGATCTCCATGCCGCACGCCGGCACGTACCTTCCGCCGCAGCTCGCTGCGCGCCTGACCGACGAGGCGCGGCAGGTGCCCGACACCGACTGGCATCTGGAGCGTCTTTACGATTTCGCCGACGAGCTCGGGGCTTCTGTACTGGTCGCGACGCACTCGCGCTATGTGATCGACCTCAACCGCCCGCCGGACGGCGCGAGCTTGTACCCCGGGCAAAGGGTCACCGGCCTGTGCCCGGTCGACACCTTCGACGACACGCCGCTCTATGCCGCTGGCGACGTGCCCGACGAGACGGAGATCGCCGAGCGCCGCACCGCCATCTGGGAGCCCTACCACCGCCAGCTGGCGGAGGAACTCGGGCGCATCAAGGCCCGGCACGGCATCGCGGCGCTCTGGGATGCGCACTCCATCCGCTCCGTGCTGCCGCGCTTCTTCGAGGGCCGACTGCCCGACTTCAACCTCGGCACCGCTCAGGGCGCGAGCTGCGACCCCGCGCTCGGCCAGGCCTTACTGGCGATCGCGAAGGAGGCCACAGGATTCACGAGCGTGCTGAACGGCCGCTTCACCGGCGGCTACATCACCCGGCACCACGGTCAACCGGCGCAGAACGTGCACGCGGTGCAGTTGGAGATGACGCAGTGCAGCTACATGCAGGAGGCGTTGCCCTTCGACTACCTGCCCGAAGTGGCGGGGCGGGTGCAGCCGCACGTGCGGCGGATGGTGGAGGCCGTTGTGCGCTTCGTGGAAACGCGTTCGTAGCCACGGCGTTCCGATGGCAGAAGGAACTCAAGCATGGGAGCGGTTTTCAAGCCAGCACGCTTGCCAACAGAACACCATCGCTTTCCCCCGCCTGGAGCCCGACGATGTCCCGCGCCGCCCGGGTTTCCTCAAGATGAAAGCTGAGCATTTCCGCCACGAATTCCCCATCGAGCGCTTCGTCATCACGAAGCTCCCCGCAGAAAATCGCACGTGAAGAGGGGTTGTCGAAGGCATAGGCGCCGCGCAGGTTTCCATGCATTCGAAGGTTGAGCTGCAGCAGCTGTTCGCAAACCTCTGTTCGCCCGTGTGGGCTGGCGTCACCCAGGTCGATGTAGAAGTAGAGCGCGTTGGTGTCTTCGTTGCCGTCGAAGTCCATCAAAACTTCGATCCCGTCCACAGAGAACGAATAGCGCCCGTCCTGCTTCGTTGGCGCAACCTGCAAGGCATGAGTGGCTGCTTCGCAAATCTCATCGAATTGAGTTTGGTTCATGGTGTTCCTCTGCGCGGGCCGGTCCGTCCACCATGGACGAACGGGTGGGCGCAGAACTTCGTAACCATGCAGTGCCCGCCGTTCCACGAGACGCGGCGCGAGGAACGCGTCGGCGGAGAAGCGGGCTCGCCGAACTTCCATCACATCCCGAAGAATTAATTTATTTTTTATCCTCTTCACTTTGCGAGAGGGAACCATCTTGATCGAGCTTTTGATCGAGATCGTCGAGTACCGCGGCGAGTTCCTCTAGAGAAAGGGCTTCTTGCCTTCTGTCCGTCTTCTGCTTGAATTGAGATGGCCCCTGTTCACGCTCCCGGTGGGTTCCGTATCGGATGAATTCTGGAATTCTCCTGGCGCTTGGGCTAAGACTAGGGGAGGCCCGCGATGACGTCTCCGGTGATACGCCGCCTTGTTCGCCAGACCGTTCAAGCGTTGCGCTGCGAGGGGCATTGACGTTGGACCCTATCTGCAACTTGGGCAATGCGGCCGTTGCGGTGCTGCGACGGAGGCGTTTCGCCTGGTCGCGGAGATTCATGATGTCAAGAGGCGTTTTTTTGGGGGAGCCGTCGGGTGTTGACTGCTCTCCGCTCATCTGCAGCGGTTCTTGCCCGGTTGCTGGGGGATGTGGTAGTTGGGGCAATCTCGACACCTCGGGCCGAGGAATGATGGCGCGTAGATTGTCAGCGCCAGCGTTGTTTTCCCCCGGTGCCTCGAAATGCCGCCTGGCCTCTGGGATTGGCGGCAGGGGCCTGTTAGTCTGGTATCTCTTTTCGCTGATGGAATTGGTCACGGTGTTGGATTTTTCTGCGGTTTGTTGAAGTGGCGAGTGGAGACCTTTGGTGTTCGGGATTTAGGCGGAAATCGCCATGAGAAGCACAAGTCTCCCAGTTTTTACCGTACTGTTTTTTGTCTGCGATCGGGTTGGCTCTCTACGGATTGCCATTCGCCTTGAAGCCGTGTTTGAAATTTCTTGAAGCTTGGACATGTTTTAACTGATGCCGCGTTTCCGGCGCTTGCGAGATAATTTTCTATGTCTCTTCTTTGCGCCAATGTCAAGTAAGTGCGCAGCCACCCGTATAAATCCCGTATGTACTCGAGCCTCTCCTCGGCGCGAAGGTCGCTCAGCAGCCTCGCATGCCTGAGGGTTTCGGATCGAGCGGTGTTAACTGGAATGGCGACGCCGGTTGCGCTGCGAAAAATATTGAGGGCACGCGCCATGGCGTCTTGCTCATCGCGCATTTCGCTCTCGATGAAGGCTTTCACTTCCGAGGCCAGCCATTTGCTCGGGTACAAGGCATTCAGCGCCTCATCGAGCGCGACTTGCAACTCGCCTAAGTGCCTATTTATCACGCTGATGTCCGCTCCGGCAGCGTTCATGCGCCCAATGTGGTCCCGTACCATGTCCCGCTGCTTCGCCGGCAGATGGTGCTGCAGCGCCGCGAACAAACCGGTGAGCTGCGAAGGCCTTTGATCATTGGGGAGGTCGATCAATGCCCGTGCAAATATCCGGACCTCCGGATGCCTGCGGTCGAGGCCATGGTCAGCCCCTGCGGCACAGCGCAGGATGCTGAGAACCCGCCGTGATGAGCTCTCCATGGTGATCGCGATGGAGCCGTCGATCAGCTGTGCAATTCGTGTTCCAGTCATGGGGCCGGCGGTCGCAGCTCGGGGTTCGGGACATCGGCTCGCGCGTTGTGAATAGACTTCTTTTGAATCCGTCGTATTTCTCAGGTAGGAGTGCGCCATCCAATATTCGATGATTTCAGCTGTGAATTTTGGTGCGACGTCGGGCGGAGCGGCTGCCAAAGCAGCCTCTTTCCGGATTTTGTTGATACCCGTCCGCAAAGCCAGCAGGATTCTTCTTGAGTCAGCATTTATGGGTTTCTTTGTCGTCATCGTCGGGGGTTGTCTTCTCTTCGGCGGTGTGACGTACTTGAGCCGTCCAGGGCACACATGACGGGATGGGGTTGCCGTCCTCACGCGTGCCAGACTGCGTAACCCTTTGTCGCGAACGGTTCCATCGCCATCGCAATCCGAAGGATTTCAAAGGGGCATCGGAGCGCTTCCTACAATCCTCCCCATGAACCCCCCCGCCTACACGCGCGCCCAGCAGCTCCCCGCCATCCTCGCCGGCCGCATTGCCATCCTCGACGGCGCGATGGGCACCATGATCCAGCGCTTCAAGCTGAGCGAAGCTCAGTACCGCGGCGAGCGCTTCAAGGACTTTCCGCGCGACGTGAAGGGCAACAACGAGTTGCTGTCGCTCACGCGGCCCGAGGTGATCCGCGACATCCACGAGGGCTACCTCGCCGCCGGCGCCGACCTGATCGAGACCAACACCTTCGGCGCGACGCGCATCGCACAGGAGGACTACAAGATGGCCGAGCTGGCGCGCGAGATGAACCTCGAATCCGCCCGCATCGCGCGCGCGGCCTGCGACAAGTTCTCCACGCCCGACAAGCCGCGCTTCGTGGCCGGCGCCCTGGGCCCGACGCCCAAGACGGCCAGCATCAGCCCCGACGTGAACGACCCCGGCGCGCGCAACGTGGGCTTCGAGGAACTGCGTGCCTCCTATTACGAGCAGGTCGAGGCCCTGGTCGAAGGCGGTGCCGACGTGCTGCTGGTCGAGACCATCTTCGACACCCTCAACGCCAAGGCCGCGCTGTTCGCGATCGACGAGTACTTCGAGGCCAGCGGCGAGCGCCTGCCCTTGATCATCAGCGGCACGGTGACCGATGCCTCCGGCCGCATCCTGAGCGGGCAGACCGTCACCGCCTTCTGGCACAGCGTGCGTCATGCGCGGCCGTTGGCCATCGGCCTGAACTGCGCGCTGGGTGCGGCGCTGATGCGGCCCTACCTCCAGGAGTTGGCGCGGGTGGCGGACGACACCTTCATCAGCTGCTACCCCAATGCGGGCCTGCCCAATCCGATGAGCGACACCGGCTTCGACGAGACGCCGGAGGTCACCTCGCGCCTGCTGCACGAGTTCGCCGCCGAGGGCCTGGTGAACATCGTGGGCGGTTGCTGCGGCACCACGCCGGATCACATCGCGGCCATCGGGCGCGCGGTCTCGCCGCTGGCGGGACGGGCGCTGCACCGCGCAGCCTTCTACCCCGAAGCGGCCTGACCCGCCTGGCGCCGCCGCGGCGCTTTACAAAGGCCGGGTGAAGAAGATCTCCAAGGGTTAGGCCGGTCCACGCCTCGCTGCCGGCGGCGTTGGGCGGGTAGGCCGCAGCCGATTGACAGCGCTCCGGCGCGCGGCCTACCCTGGACCGCAAAGGAGCACGTATGAAGTCCCTCTCTGGCCGGCGATGGATCCGCATCGTTGCCATCGGTGTTCTGGCAGCCGCGCTGCCTTTGGCGGCCGCGGCCCAGGAGGCTCTCTCGCGCAGCGCCGCCAACCTGCGCGCAGGTCCCTCCGGCGACTATCCGGTCGTCGCCCGACTGGGCCCCGGCCAGCCCTTCGACGTGCTGGGCTGCACCAGCGGCTATCGCTGGTGCGACGTGGTCCTGCCCGACGGGCTGCGCGGTTGGCTCTACGCCGGCAACATCGACTACGCCTACGAGCGCCGGCGCGTGCCGCTGGCCAGTTACGGCGCGATCATCGGCGTGCCCATCGTCGGCTTCACGATCGGAAACTATTGGTCCGATCACTACCGCGACCGGCCCTGGTACCGCGAGCCACGCTGGTGGGATGGCCGGCCGCCGCCACCGGTGGCGGGCTGGCGCCCGGTGCCGGCGCCGCGGCCGGACTGGCGACCCAACCCCTGGCATGACCGCGACCCGGGCTATCGGCCGCGTCCCGACCCGGGCTTCCGCCCGCAGCCGGGCTGGCAACCGCCCCCTGGGCCGCGACCGCCACCCGAGCACGGCATCCGCCCGCCCCGGCCCGAACGCGATGTCCGCCCGCCACGGCCCGACCACCCTGGCGCGCGGCCGCCTCAATTCGGCCAGCCACCGGCCATGCCTCCGGGACGCCCGCCCATGGCGCAGCCGGCACCCCCGGCCGCCTTCCCGCCCGGCTCCGTGCCGAGGGCGGCCGCGGACATGCGACAGAGGCAAATGGACCGGATCAACCAGCCGCAGTCGCCGTCGGCCGATCGACCCTAGTCTTTCTTGCGCGCGACCAGCGCCACGAAGCGCTGCGCCCCGAGGCCCAGCGGGCGTTCGCGCGACCAGACGACGTCGACCCACAGGTCCAGCCCGTTGCTGAGGTTCTCGAAGGGAATTTCCACCAGCGCGCCCGCCGCCACGTGAGGCCGGGCGAAGTTGCGCGGCAGCCAGCCCCAGCCCAGACCGGCCGTGATCAGGCTCAGCGCGGCCAGGGCGTTGTCGGTGCGCCAGGCATGGCGGGCGAACACGAAACGCGGGTCGCTGGTGGCCAGGTCGCGGCCCGCCACCACGATCTGCCGGGTGTTGCGCAGGTGGTCCTCGCGCATCCGGCCGCCGGCGGCCGTCAGCGCCGGGTGGCCGGGCGCCATGACGGCCACCATCATCTCGCTCGCCACTTCCTGAAAGCCCTCGCGGCCGTCCATGCTGGGCCGCTCGAAGACCAGGGCGAGCTGGGCCCGCCCGCTGTGCAGCAGGGCCAGCGCGTCGGCCTGCGGCGCGGCCAGAACCTCGACTTCCAGCTGCGGATAGTCCCGCGCCAGCGTGGCCAGCGGCTCGCTCCAGGGCGCTGCCAGCAACTCGGGCGCGATGGCGAGGGTGAGGCGGTTTTCCAGGCCTTGTGTCAGCGCCAGGGCCTGGACCTGCAGCTCCTGCAACTGCGCCGCCAGCAGCCGGGCCTGCGGTTCGAGTGAGCGCGCCGCGGCGGTGGGCCGGGGCTCGCGGCCGCTGCGGTCGAACAGGGGGAGGGCGAGCTCGGCCTCCAGGTTGGCGACGGCCATGCTCACGGCCGAGGGCACACGGTGCAGGGCCCGCGCGGCGCCCGAGAAGGAGCCGTGGTCCAACACGGCCAGGAAGACCTGCACGTTGTCGCTGGTGAAGGCCATGCCTATCAATGAAATTGAAAGAAGATGACTTTTTATATCAACAAACAACACATAAAGTCCACCCATCGCCATCCAAAAACACAGGAAAGAAGCATGCAAGGGCTCAAGCGCCGCGTCGTCTACATCAGCCTCTACGAGGGCATCGCCATCGTCGCGGCCAGTGCGGGCCTGGCGCTGATGACGGGACAGAGCGCCGGTCATTCGGGCGTGGCGGCGGTCATGGCCTCGGTCATCGCGGTGCTCTGGAATCTGAGCTTCAACGCGATGTTCGAGCGCTGGGAATCGCGCCAGAAGGTGCGCGGCCGCAGCGTGCGCCGGCGCATCGCCCACGCCATCGGTTTCGAGGGCGGGCTGGTGGCCTTCCTGGTGCCGGTCTTCGCCTGGTGGCTGAACGTGAGCCTCTGGCAGGCGCTGGTGATGGACCTGGGCCTGGTCGTGTTCTTTCTCATCTATACCTTCGTCTTCAACTGGGCTTTCGACATGGTGTTCGGGCTGCCGGCTTCGGCGGCCGGTGCTGCGCAGCCGGCGTAAAATCGCCCGCTCCCAAGGAGCGTTGCAGCGCGGCATCCCTCGTCCAGGGCGCCGCGTCAGGCTTGGGCTTCCTCCGCTGGAGTGCAACGACGCTCGCCTGATCCCCCGTTTGCAGGTGAGCTCATGTCGTCCTCCCACTCTTCCCCTTCTTTTCCCGTCACCGTCCCTCCCATGAAGCTGTCCGGCCTGGAGCCGGTCCAGATCGGCGAGGGCACGCTCTTCGTCAACATCGGCGAGCGCACCAACGTCACCGGCTCCAAGGCCTTCGCCCGCATGATCCTCAACGGCCAGTTCGAGGACGCGCTGGCGGTGGCGCGGCAGCAGGTCGAGAACGGCGCGCAGGTGATCGATGTCAACATGGACGAGGCCATGCTCGACAGCAAGGCCGCGATGGTGCGCTTCCTGAACCTGATCGCCAGCGAGCCCGACATCGCGCGCGTGCCGATCATGGTCGACAGCTCCAAGTGGGAGGTGATCGAGGCCGGTCTGCGCTGCATCCAGGGCAAGGGCATCGTCAACTCGATTTCCATGAAGGAGGGCGTCGACAAGTTCAAGCACGAGGCCGCCCTGGTGCGCCGCTATGGCGCAGCCGCGGTGGTGATGGCCTTCGACGAGAAGGGCCAGGCCGACACCTTCGAGCGCAAGATCGAGATCTGCGAGCGCGCCTACCGCATCCTGGTCGACGAGGTGGGCTTCCCGCCCGAGGACATCATCTTCGACCCCAACATCTTCGCGATCGCCACCGGCATCGAGGAGCACAACAACTACGCGGTCGACTTCATCGAGGCCACGCGCTGGATCAAGAAGAACCTGCCGGGCGCGAAGGTCAGCGGCGGCGTCTCGAACGTGAGCTTCAGCTTCCGCGGCAACGATCCGGTGCGCGAGGCGATCCACACCGTCTTCCTCTATCACGCGATCCAGGCCGGCATGGACATGGGCATCGTCAACGCCGGCATGGTCGGCGTGTACGACGACCTGGAGCCCTCGCTGCGCGAGCGCGTGGAAGACGTGGTGCTCAACCGCCGCCCGGATGCCGGTGAGCGCCTGGTGGAAGTGGCCGAGAGCGCCAAGAGTGGCGCCAAGGACGACAGCAAGAAGCTCGAGTGGCGCGGCACGCCGGAGCAGCCGGTGCCGGTCAACCAGCGGCTGTCGCACGCGCTGGTGCACGGCATCACCGACTTCATCGTCGAGGACACCGAAGAGGCCTACCGCGCCATCCTCGCCGGGGGCGGCCGGCCGCTGCACGTGATCGAGGGCCCGCTGATGGACGGCATGAACGTGGTCGGCGACCTGTTCGGCGCCGGCAAGATGTTCCTGCCCCAGGTGGTGAAGTCGGCCCGCGTGATGAAGCAGGCCGTGGCCCATCTCATCCCCTACATCGAGGAAGAGAAGCGCCAGGACGAGGCCGCCGGCCGCGACGTGCGCAGCAAGGGCAAGATCATCATCGCCACCGTGAAGGGCGACGTGCACGACATCGGCAAGAACATCGTCACCGTCGTGCTCCAGTGCAACAACTTCGAGGTGGTGAACATGGGCGTGATGGTGCCTTGCCACGAGATCCTGGCGCGGGCCAAGGTCGAGGGCGCGGACATCGTCGGACTCTCGGGCCTGATCACGCCCAGCCTGGAGGAGATGCAGTACGTGGCCGGCGAGATGCAGAAGGACGAGCATTTCCGCATCCGCAAGATCCCGCTGCTGATCGGCGGCGCCACCACCAGCCGCGTGCACACCGCGGTGAAGATCGCGCCCCACTACGAAGGCCCGGTGGTCTACGTGCCCGACGCCTCGCGCAGCGTGAGCGTGGCGCAGTCGCTGCTCTCGGACCAGGCGGCCACCTACATCGACGAGCTGAACGCCGACTACGACAAGGTCCGCCACCTGCACGCCAACAAGAAGCAGGTGCCGCTGTGGCCGCTGACCAAGGCGCGGGCCAACAAAACACCGATCGCCTGGGCCGGCTACGTGCCGCCGGTGCCCAAGTTCACCGGCCGCCGCGTGTTCCGCAACTTCGACCTCGCGGAGCTGGCGAAGTACATCGACTGGGGTCCCTTCTTCCAGACCTGGGACCTGGCCGGCCCCTTCCCGGCGATCCTCAAGGACGAAGTGGTGGGCAGCGAGGCGGTGCGCGTCTTCGGCGACGGCCAGCGCATGCTCAAGCGTCTGATCGAGGGCCGCTGGCTCACGGCGAGCGGCGTGGTCGGCTTCTGGCCGGCGAACACCGAGCGCGACGACGACATCGTGCTCTACACCGACGAGTCGCGGACGACGCCCGCGCTCACCTGGTGGGGCCTGCGCCAGCAGACCGAGAAGCAGGCCATCGAGGGCGTGATGCGGCCCAGCCGCTGCCTGGCCGACTTCGTCGCCCCGCGCGCGAGCGGCCTGAAGGACTACGTGGGCATGTTCGCCGTGACCGCCGGCATCGGCGTCGAGAAGAAGGAGAAGTTCTTCCTCGACGACCTCGACGACTACTCCGCCATCATGCTCAAGGCCCTGGCCGACCGCCTGGCCGAGGCCTTCGCCGAGGCGCTGCACCACCGCGTGCGCACCGACCTCTGGGGCTACGCGCCCGACGAGGCGCTGAGCAACGAGGCCATGATCGCCGAGAAATACCGCGGCATCCGCCCGGCGCCCGGCTACCCGGCCTGCCCGGACCACAGCGTCAAGCGCCCGATGTTCGACCTTCTGCAGTGTCAGGACATCGGCATGAGTCTCACCGAAAGCCTCGCTATGATGCCGGCCGCCAGCGTCAGCGGCTTCTATCTGAGCCATCCCCAGGCGAGCTATTTCAATGTGGGCAAGATCGGGCACGATCAGTTGCAGGACCAGGCCGCGCGCCGCCACGAAAGCGAAGCCGAACTGGAACGGCTCCTGGCACCGAACCTCTGACCCAGCGGCCGGCCGGCGCACGAGGCGCCGGCACACCGGGGAACTCTTATTCAGACATTGACCTTTGCCGCCGCGCACTACGCGGCACTGGCGATCTTCGCCGCCGCCTGCTGGGGCTTCGGGCGGGCGCTCTTCCTGCGCCTGGGCGCCCCGGCACGCAGCGACTTCTGGCTCGAGACGGCGATGGCGACCGCGCTCGGCGTCGGCCTCTTCATCTGTGTCTTCCAGGGGCTGGGCATCGCCGGACTGCTGCGCATGCCCGCGGTGCTGCTGGTGGTCGCGGTCGGCTTTGCCGCGGCCTGCATCCAGGTGCCCGGCTGGCTGCGCCAGATGCGCGCTCTGCCGCCCGGGCCACGTCTGACGTGGATCGAGAAGGTGGCCCTGGCCGCGCTGGCCTTGGTGGCGCTGCCCACCCTGTTCGAACCGCTGGCGCCACCGGCCGCCTTCGACGAGCTGATGTACCACCTGCCCTACGCGCGCCAGGTGGCACAGAGCGGCGCGCTCGGCATCCACGAGTGGCTGCGCTACCCCTGGTTCCCCTACAACTACAACCTGCTCTACGCGGCCGCGCTGCTGGTGGGCGACGACGTGCTGCCGCACCTGCTCAGCGCGATGGCCGGGTGGCTCTCGGTGTGGCTGGTCTACCGCCTGGGCCTGGCGTACCTCAACCGGGTGCTCGCCTGTGCCGCCGCCGCCGTCTTGCTGGGCATGGGCGACTACGCCAGTGCGCTGATCGACATGGGTGTCGCCCTCTTCGTGCTGGCCGCCTGGATTTCGCTGTGGTGGTGGAACGAAGCCCACGCCGAGCAGCCGGATGCCGGCGTGCGCTGGCTGGCGCTGTCGGCCTTCTTCCTGGGGCTGGCGGCCGGGTCCAAGTACCAGGCCCTGACCTTCCTGCCGCTGGCGGCCTGGTTCGTGGTCCGGCGCGAGCGCCGGGTGCGGCCCTGGGGCGTGGCGTTGCTGTGCTTCCTGCTGCCCTGCATCTACTGGTTCGGCCGCAATGCGCTGATGACCGGCGACCCCTTCAACCCCATCGGCGCGCGGCTGTTCGGCTTCAGCAACTGGAACCCGGCCGACTACAAGAACCAGCTCGACGACGTGCGCGCCCATGCCGCGCTGCCCAGCGTCCTGATCTGGCCCGTGGTGCTGGCGCCCTTGAGCCGGGCCTGGCGGCGCACGCCGGCGGTGCATGCGGCCATCGTCTTCTGCGCCTATTCGCTCATCGTGTGGGCGCTGACCTCGCGCTACCCGCGTTACATGACGGCCTCCTTTCCGCTGCTGGCGCTGGTGGCGGTGCTGGGCTGGCAGGTGCTGCTGGGCTGGCTGGCCGCCGGACTGCACCGTATGCTCCCGTCCGCAGTGCGCGGGGAAGGGCGCCCGCGCGTGGCCGTCGTCGTCGCCGCCCTGTTGCTGGCCGTGCTGGCGGCGGTGTCGTGGCGGCACAGCGAGCGCAGGCTCGCCGGCATCGCGGTGACCCCCGCGGCCCGCGAGGCCTTTCTGCGGGCGAACGTGCCCGGCTATGCGGTGATGAATCATGTGCGCGAGCAGGTGACCGGGCGCGTCTACCAGATCGCGCTCAGCGAGGCGATCTACTACGGGCCCAACCCGATCTGGGGCGATACCCTGGGCCCCTGGCGCTATGCAGACTTTCCGCTGCTGCCCGCGGCCGAGGCGGCGCGCCGCTTTGCCGGGCTTGGCTTCGAGGCGCTGGTCATGCCCGACGCGGTGGCCGACACGCTGGCGAAGGACCAAGGCTTCCGCCGGCATTTCGTTCTCATGTTCGCTCAGGACGGCGCCCGGGCATACCGTATCCTGCCCCCCGCACCATGAACGACGCTTTCTCCGACGCCCTGCGTTCACCGCCCCGCATCGCGGCGGTGATCCCCTGCTACAACGAGGCCCTGGCCATCGCGCAGGTGGTGGCCGAGTTCCGCACGGCGCTGCCCGAAGCCGAGATCCACGTCTTCGACAACGCCTCCACCGACGACACCGCCGCCATCGCCCGTGCCTGCGGCGCGCAGGTCACCTACGTGGCGCTGCCCGGCAAGGGCAACGTTGCGCGCCGCATGTTCGCGGACGTGGAGGCCGACATCTACGTGATGGTCGACGGCGACGCCACCTACGACCTGAGCAATCTGCGCCTGCTGGTCGACACGCTGATCGAGGGCAACCTCGACATGGTGGTCGGCTCGCGCCAGGACGACGGCCAGGACGCGCAGACCTACCGCACGGGCCACCGCTTCGGCAACCGCCTGCTGACCGGTGCCGTGGCCGCGCTGTTCGGTGGCCGGCTCACCGACATGCTGTCGGGCCTGCGCGTGTTCTCGCGGCGCTACGCCAAGTCCTTCCCGGCGGTCTCGAAGGGATTCGAGATCGAGACCGAGCTCACCGTCCACGCGCTGGAGCTGCGCATGCCCTTCGCCGAGCTGCCGGTGCGCTACCGGTCGCGCCCGGAGGGCTCGCACAGCAAGCTTTCCACGTACCGCGACGGCTGGCGCATCCTCAGGACCATCTGCAAGCTGTTCGTGAGCGAGCGGCCTCTGCTTTTCTTTTCGGCCATCGCGGCCGTGCTGGCGGTGGGCTCGGTCCTCGGCGCCGTGCCGCTGGCCCTGACCTACCTGCAGACAGGCCTGGTGCCGCGCCTGCCGACCGCCGTGCTGCTGACCGGCACCATGCTCACCGCGATGCTGTCCTTCGTCTGCGGCATCGTGCTGCACACGGTCACCATCGGCCGCCAGGAGGCCAAGCGGCTGCGCTACCTGGCGATCCCGGGCGTGCGGCATGCGCAGCCTGCCGAACTGCCCTGATGCACATCGGCCGCGAGTTCCTCCTGTTCGCGCTGGCGGGGGCGATCGGCTTCATCGTCGATGTGAGCGTGCTCTACCTCGCGGCGCCCTGGCTGGGCTGGTACGCGGCGCGGGTGCTGTCCTTCCTCGCCGCGGCCACCGCCACCTGGCTGCTGAACCGGCGCTACGCCTTCGCCGGGCGGCGATCGGGCGCTTCGCTGGCGCGGGAGTACCTGGGGTACCTCGTGACCATGCTGGGCGGGGCGGTCGTGAACTACGGCGTCTACGTGCTGACGCTGCATGCCCTCCAAGGGCCCTGGGTCCCCGCGCTGGGCGTGGCGCTGGGCAGCGGGGCGGGGATGGTGCTCAACTTCCTCTCGGCGCGCTACCTGGTCTTCCGGTCCCGGCGCGGGCATTGATCCTCCGCGCGTGGCAGCCATCCGCGGGCCGTACGCCGAATGGCCAGGGTCCTGCGCATTGTTTGGGGCTGTCGTTGAACGTACCATCTTCCGCAGGCGAGGAGCCGCCGGACTGCGGAGGAACGATGCCGACTTTGTTGCTGATGCGCGGGGTGCGCTACGCCCGAAAGATCCGCCTGCCGGACGGCGAGTTCTGGATCGGGCGCTGGACCGGCAACGACATCGTGCTGCCCAGCCCGCTGGTGAGCAAGGCGCATGCCGTGCTGAAGTGCCATGGCGAATTCGCGACCATCAAGGATGCGCACAGCACCAATGGAAGCTTCGTGAACGAGGCGCGCATCGACACCGTGCCGCTGCTGGAAGGCGACCGCCTGCGGCTGGGGGACGTGGAGTTCCTGTACTGCCGCCGGGACGATCCGACGGCCGAGCTGGTGCCGGCGCGCGTCAGGTCGGCACCCCCGCCGCAGCCGCAGGGGCCGGAGCAGATCGCAACCGATTTCGCAGAGCTGGCGCCCAAGCAAGCGCCTTGGCACGCCGCCGCGCCCGCTGCACGCAGCCGCGCCCAGCCGGTGGCCGAGGGCATCGCCTTCACCCTTCCGATGCGCGGGCGGGACATCGCGGCGCTGATCACTTATGACGCGCTGGCCCTGCATTTCGGGGTGTACGCGGTCGGCGAAGAAGGCTACGAGCGCGCGGTCGATGTCTACGAGGCGAACAGCCTCGCCATCCACGTGGCGGCCACCTGCAAGTACCTGGAGTCGGCACAGGAGCCGGTGGTGCTGCGGGCGCGGAATTTCTAGCGCTCGCTTATGTTGCCGGGGCACCCAGGGGTTCGGGGCCGAGGCTCTCAATAACGACGCCGGATTGACGTGGGTGCTGAGGCTTCGCCCCTTTGCCGCAAGCGTGCGGCCTGATCGACCGTCAAGGCGACCGTCAGTTTCCGTCTGGCGTCAACCGCACCCCACCGCAGGTCACATAGCAGTCCACAAAGCCGGAAATTTCGCCCGGGGCATAGACCGTGAGAGACGAATCGTTCGGCGCGATGGTGAAGGACGTGTTGGTGGTCACATCGTCAAAGACGGCGTGGATCTCAATGCTCTGGCCAGGTTGGACAATGAAGTACTCGGACAGTGGCTCCAAGAGCACCTTGACGGGCGCAGAACTTTCATTCTGCAACGGTAGTTTCGCAGTCGTGTTGGGCATGCCAACTCCTATTTCCAGCGCTTGAGGATGTCTTCCATGTACGCCGCACGCTCAGGAGCGACGGCACCGCCCCGGCCTGCAGCCGCGGCTTCTCTGTAGAGGTTTCGCGTAGCTTCGACTTCTGCTCTGGCCACACTCCCCTGGATTCGCGCCATGGCTGAAGCATCGAGCGCCTCCCTCGCGGCCTTCACTCCTGCCTCGCCATTTCCCCAACCGTAGATCTTCTTGAGTTCAGGGGCCGCGCGCGCAGAAAACACCTCAGCCTTCGCAAGCTCTCTCGCCCCTTCTGCAGCGTCCACCCCCGTGGGCGAGCAAGAGGGCCCGAAGACGCCTCGACCCGCCCCTGCCGCGGAGCCCGCTCCACCGAGTCGCGCGCGGCCCGGCACACCGAGTTGCAAAGGCTGCCATCCCGGCACCGGTGAAGGCTTGATCGTGCCCCCCGTTAGCGGCGAGTACGGGGCAGGCGCAGCGCCGTCGGGCTTCTTCGGCGCCAGCCCGTCGTCATCGAACACGCTCAGCGGATCGTCCAATGCGTAGACGAAGCGATTCGTGCCGGCGCTCAACCCAAAGGCATCGCCTTGCGTGTAGCGGCCCAACGACGGGTTGTAGAAGCGGTCCCGGTTCTCGAAGAGGCCCGACTCTTCATCCGCGTAGTGATTCGGGTAGCGGACGTTGTAGGTGATGTCCGGAAAGCTCGTCGTGCCGGGATTCGGGTTGACCTCCACGTTCGCGAACCTATTCTTCGCGGTGGTGGGCTTCTCGTCCCCGAAGGCCGAGTAGGCCCATTGCCAGACAGGCTGGCCCTGGCTGTTGGTGAGTCTTCTCGGGGTGTTCAGGTGATCGCTGTGAACGGCGTAGATCTGCCCGTTGATCACCGCCGCGATGGGCATAGGCCCGTTCGCGGTGGGCAGGTAGATGTACTGGGTGCTCCCGGAGCTGTTGGCGCCACCCGTGCCTGTCTCCGAAAGCAGATTGCCCTGCTCGTCGTACATGTAGGCAGTGCCTTGCTGTTCGGCACCGCTGGTGGCGGGGCTCCAGAGGCGTGAGAAGAAGCTCTTGAGGCTGTCGGTCAGGCCGGCAGTGGTCGTGCCGATCTGCGGCGTCGTCAACGATGGCCCGGCCTGGAGTGCACCAGCGACCGCGAAGGCGGCCAGGACGATCGTGACGATGCGCCAGAGCTGCCAGGCCGGGATGGGTGGCGCGGATGGCGCGGCGGCCTCCCGGTGGCGTGCGGCGGAGCCTCGCGCAGGCTTGGGCGCCCGGACGCGACGATGACGGGTTGAGGCTGGGGTGGGGCGCTTCGAGCGATCGCCCAAGCCGATGAAAGACGAGGCACGGGCGATCAACGCCCGCAGCGGCGCGCGCCGCGATGGACTTTTCATGTGTGACAGCTTTCCGGGAACGCCTGCTTGTTGTCGAGGCCCAGCACCAGGCGGTGTGCGAGGGCGGCGCGACTATACGTACCCGAGGTGGGCGTTGCAAGCGCGGCGGGTGCTGTCCGAAATTGTCAGTACAGCCCCAACTGCCGCGCCTGCAAGCGTGCCAGGCCCAGCAACGCATCCGTGAACGGCGTCTTCACCCCCGCGCGCTGCCCCAGTTCGCGCACCGCCGAGACCAGGGCATCGAGCTCCACCGGCCGGCCGGCTTCCACGTCCTGCAGCATCGAGGTCTTGAAGGCGCCGAGCTTGCGCGTGACCGCATGCCGGTCCTCCGGGCTCTCCGCGATCGGCACGCCGATGCGCTCGCCGATCTCGCGCGCCTCCAGCATGACGGTCGAGATGAAGCCGCGCACCAGCTCGTCGTCGAGGATGAGGTTGGTCGTGGCACGGGTCAGCGCGCTGATGGGATTGACCGTCATGTTGCCCCACAGCTTGTACCAGACGTCCTTCTGGATCTGTGGCGACAGGCGCGCCTCGAAGCCGGCGCGCTGCAGCAGCGCCTCGAGTTCCCTCGCGCGCGGCGTGGCCTCGCCCGAGGGCTCGCCGATGATCAGGCCGTTGCCGAAGTGGTGGCGCACCGTGCCGGGCCCGTCGAGCGAACAGCTCGCGTGCACCACGCAGCCGATCACGTGACGGGCGGGGATCGCGGCATCGATCCTGCCGCCCGGGTCCACCGCCTCCAGCGAGGTGCCGGCCAGGGGCCCGCCGAAGCCACCCTGCAGAAACCACCACGGCACGCCGTTCATGGCCGTCAGCACGAGGGTCTCCGGACCCAGGAGCGGCGCGATGCGCTCGGCGACCGCAGCCAGCGCCGGCGCCTTCACCGCGACCACCACCAGGTCCTGCACGCCCAGCTCGGCCGGGTCGGCCACCGCGTTGACCGCGACGCGTGTGCGCTGCTCGCCGCGCATCACGCTCAATCCTCTCTCTCGCAGGGCGTCCAGCGTGGCGCCGCGCGCCACCACGTTGAGGCGGCAGCCCGCCTGCGCGAGGCCGGCGCCGATCCAGCCGCCGATCGCGCCGGCGCCGTAGATGCAGACTTTCATGACTCGGTGTTCAGTGCTTGTAGGAATCGTCGATGCGGTCCACCTGCCGCACCAGCGCGTCGAACACATCCTGTCCGCCGCCGTGCTGGGGATTGAACTGCAGCGCATCGCGGGTGCACTTGCGCGCGATGGCGTCGGACACCGGGATCGGTGCACCCATCGAGAGCGTGGCCATCTGGATCTCGCAGGCACGCTGCAGGGTCCAGAGCATGGCGAAGGTCTGCGGCAGCGTCCGGCCCCAGGTGAGCAGGCCGTGGTTGCGCAGGATCACCGCCGGCCGGTTGCCGATGCTCTGCAGCAGCCGCGGGCCTTCGTCGGCATGGATGGTGATGCCCTCGAAGTCGTGGTAAGCCACCTTGTCGTGCAACTGCGCGGTGTAGAAGTTGGTCTGCTGCAGACCGCCCTGCAGGCAGGCCACGGCCACGCCGGCTGTCGTGTGCGTGTGCATGACGCAGTGAGCATCGGGCAGGCCGTCGTGGATGGCGGCATGCACGGTGAAGCCGGCCGGGTTGACCGGGTGGCGCGAACCGTCCAGCACCTTGCCCTGCAGGTCGATCTTCACCAGATTGCTGGCGCTGACCTCGGTGTAGTGCAGGCCGAAGGGGTTGATCAGGAACTGCTTCTCGCCCCCCGTCACGCTGTCGGGCAGCCGCACCGTGATGTGGTTGTAGATCATCTCGGTCCAGCCCAGCATCGCGAACACGCGGTAGCAGGCGGCCAGTTGCAGGCGCGCCTCCTGCTCGTCGGGATGCATGGCGGCACGGACCGGCGCGGTGGCCGGCGTGGCGAGGGGGGAGCTCATCGGCAGTTCCTTTTCATGTCTATCCCTCAGCGGTGAAGCCGATCTGCTTCACGATGGGGGCCCATTTCGCAGTGTCTTTCTTGAGCAGGTCGGCAAGCTCGGCCGGCGAGGAGGACATCGCCTCCAGGCCGAAGGTGGCGAGGCCGTCGATCACGTCCTTCTGCGCCAGCGCGGTCTTCATTGCCGCATTGGCGCGCGCGACCACTTCGGGCGAGGCCTTGGCCGGCAGCAGGAAGGCGAACCACTCGCTGTGCGTCACGTTCTTGATGCCCTGTTCCTCGAAGGTCGGCACGTCGGGCGCAAAGCGGCTGCGCTTGGCGCCGGAGACACCGAGGATGCGCACCTTGCCCGAGGCCAGGTGCTGCGTGATGTCGCCGATCGGGCCCGACACGGCCGCCACGTTGCCGCCCAGCAGGTCCAGCATCGCCGGTTGCGTGCCGCGGTAGGCCGCATGCTTGAGCTCCACGCCCCCGTTCTTGCCGAGCAGCGCGCCGATGAAGTGCGGCGTGGAGCCGGCCGCCGGCGAGCCGAAGTTGGCACCGTCGGCGTTGGTCTTCGCCCAGGCCAGGAATTCGGGCACCGACTTCACCGAGGCCGGCACCGCCGGCCCCACCGCGAAGCCGAAGTCGAACTGGCAGGCCACCGTGACCGGCGTGAGGTCCACCGCCGGGTCATAGGGCAGCTTCTTGTAGATGTGCGGGTAGATGGTGAGGATGGAGGTGGGCGTCTGCAGGAGGGTCGCGCCGTCGGCCGGCTGGCCCTTGACGTAGCTCACCGCGATCTGGCCGCCTGCGCCGGTGCGGTTTTCCACCACCACGGCCTTGCCGTAGTCGGGCTGCAGCCGGGTGGCGACGCGCCGGCACAGCGTGTCCGAGGTGCCGCCGGCGGCGAAGCCGGTGATCAGGCGGGCGGTCTCGAAGGGCTGCTGGGCCTGGGCGAATGCATGCTGGCCGAGGCTCGCCAGCAAGGCCGAGGCCCCGGTGGTCTGCAGCAGGTGGCGGCGTGTGAAAGTCATGATGGAATGTCTCCGTTGAGGGCTTCAGGACTCGTCGCGCAGCCAGGTGACGGCGCCCGAGTGGGTCACGGCGCCCTGATGGCTGGGGCGCACGGTGAGCGCGTATTTTTCCAGCAAGCCTGTGTGCCGTACCCCCGTGTTTGCCTGACGTTGCGCGAGCCTCGCCGCGATCTCGGCGGCGTCGAGATCGACGGTGATGCTGCGCGCCTCCGCCCGCGCGTCGATGGCCACGATGTCACCGTCGCGCAGCGCCGCGATGGGCCCGCCGTCCGCCGCCTCGGGGCCCGCGTAGCCGATGCACAGGCCCCGCGTCGCGCCCGAGAAGCGGCCGTCGGTCAGCAGTGCCACCCTGTCCCCCATGCCCTGGCCGTAGAGCAGCGCGGTGATGCCCAGCATCTCGCGCATGCCGGGGCTGCCTTTGGGGCCCTCGTTGCGGATCACGATCACGTCGCCGGCCTGGTAGCGACGGTTCTGCACCGCCGTCTGCGCTTCTTCCTCCGATTCGAAGACCCGCACCGGACCGCGATGCACCAGCGTCTTGAGGCCTGCGGTCTTGAGCAGCGCGCCGTCGGGGCACAGGTTGCCCTTGAGCACCGCCAGCCCGCCGTCGCGCGTGATGGGATCGCCGGCGCGGCGCACCACTTCGCCATCAGGGGCGGGCGCATCGGCCACTTCCTCGGCCAGCGTGCGGCCGGTGAAGGTGAGCGCGTCGCCGTGCAGGAAGCCTTGCTCGAGCAGCGTGCGCAGGATCACGCCGGCACCGCCGATATAGAACACGTCGCGCGCCAGGTACCTGCCGCCTGGCCGCAGGTCGGCGATGAGCGGCGTGCGCGCGAACACCTCGGCCACGTCGTCGAGGTGGAACTTGATGCCCGCCTCGTGCGCGATGGCCGGCAGGTGCAGCGCCGCATTGGTGGAGCCGCCGGTGGCGGACACCACCGCGCAGGCGTTCTCCAGCGCCTGGCGCGTCAGGATGTCTCGCGGCAGCGGGCCCTCCCCCATCACCGCCTTCATCAACTGCCGGGCGGCACGGCGCATCAGCGGCGCGCGCTCGCTGAACACGGCCGGCACCATGCTGGAGCCGATCGGCGCCAGGCCCAGCGCCTCGGACACCATGCCCATGGTGTTGGCGGTGAACTGGCCGGCGCAGGCGCCGGCGGTGGGCAGGCAGGCGCGGCTCATCGCCTCCAGCTCTTGCGGCGTGGCGTCGCCGGCCAGCACCTTGCCGATGGTCTCGTAGGTGTCGACCACGTTCAGGTCGCGGCCCTGCGGCCCGGGCATCTGGCCCGGCAGCGCGGAGCCGCCGTGCACGAACACGCTGGGCACGTTGCAGCGGACCATGCCCATCATCAGGCCCGGCAGGTTCTTGTCGCAGGCGCCGATGGCGAAGATCCCGTCCCACTGGTGGCCGCGGGTGGAGGCCTCCACGCTGTCGGCGATCAGTTCACGCGAGATCAGCGAGAAGCGCATGCCGGAATGGGCCATGGTCAGGCCGTCGCTCACCGACACCACCGGGCATTCGTGCGGCGTGCCGCCGCCGGCATAGATGCCGGTCTTGGCATGCTGCGCCTGCTCGCGCAGGTTGAGGTTGCAGGGGCTCATCTCGCCGCCTGTGTGGAACACGCCGACATGCGGCCGCGCGATGTCCTCGTCGTCCTGGCCCAGTGCATGCAGGAAGCTGCGCGTGGTGGCGCGGATGGTGCCCTCGCGGATGGTCGCGGAGCGGAAGCGCTTGGGGTCTTGGCTCATACCGTCGTGGTCTCAGTAGGTGCCGCCGGAAGGCGCGGCCCTGGCCGCCGTCTTGAAGCGGGCCGCCAGGCTGCTGGTGGCGCGCACGAGCAGGTTCGTGTCGAGCCCGACCGCGACGAAGAGGGCGCCCATGTCCAGGTACTTCTGCGCCAGCGTTTCGTCCGGCGTCAGGATGCCGGCAGCCTTGCCGGCGCGGCCGATGCGCGCGATCGCATCCTCGATCGCGGCTTGCACCTCCGGATGGCCGGCGTTGCCAACGTGGCCCATCGAGGCCGACAGGTCCGCCGGGCCGATGAAGACGCCATCCACGCCCTCGACCGCCGCGATCGCCTCCAGGTTGGCGAGGGCCTCGCGCGTCTCGGCCTGCACCAGAAGGCAGACCTGCGCGTTGGCTTCGTTCGCGTAGGCCGGGTAGCGGCCCCAGCGCGAGGCCCGCGCGCCACCCATGCCGCGGATGCCCTGCGGCGGGTAGCGCATCGCACGCACGAGGGCCTGCGCCTGGGCCGCCGTGTCGACCATCGGCACCAGGAGGGTCTGCACGCCCAGGTCCAGGTACTGCTTGATCAGCGCGGTGCCGGCGTCGCCGTGGCCCAGCGGCACGCGCGCGATCGCGTTCACGCCCGGGTACGCCGCGATGGCCTGCGCCTGTTCCAGCACGCTGCGCAGGCCGTTGGGCGAATGCTCGCCGTCGATCAGCAGCCAGTCGAAGCCGGCGCCGGCGCAGATCTCGGTGCTGTAGGCATCGGCCAGGCCGAGCCAGAGGCCGATCTGGGCGCGTTGGGCGGCCAGGGCCTGCTTGAAGGGGTTCGCAGGGGTTTGCATGTGTGCTCCTGTTCAGACGAATCGAAATGCAATGGAGCCCAGGGGGCCGTAGTCGGCGTGAAAGGTATCGCCAGGCGTGGCCGTGGTCGGCCGTGTGAACGAGCCGCTCAGCACCACCTCGCCGGCCTCCAGGCATTCGCCCCAGGGCGCCAGCTTGTTCGCCAGCCAGGCCACGCCCGTCGCCGGGTGGTTGAGCACGGCGGCGGCGAGGCCGGATTCCTCGATCACGCCGTTCTTGTAGAGCAGGGCCCCGACCCAGCGCAGGTCCACCGCGTCGGGCTTGACCGGGCGGCCGCCGGTCACGATGCCGGCATTGGCCGCGTTGTCGGCGATGGTGTCGAAGACCTTGCGCATCGCGCCTGTCTCGCGGTCGAACTGCTCGATGCGCGCGTCGATGATCTCGATGGCCGGCACCACGTAGTCGGTGGCCGCCAGCACGTCGAAGAGGCTGACGTGGGGCCCCTGCAGCCGCTTGCCGAGCACGAAGGCCAGCTCGACCTCGACGCGCGGCGCGATGAAGCGGGCGAAGGGAATGTCGCCGCCCTGCTCGAAGAACATGTCGTCCAGCAGCGTGCCGTAGTCGGGCTCGGTGATCTGGCTGGCCTGCTGCATCGCGCGCGAGGTGAGGCCGATCTTGTGGCCCTTGACCAGCCGGCCCTCGGCCAGCTTGGCTTTCACCCATTCGCGCGAGATGGCGTAGCCGTCCTCGATCGTCATCTCGGGGTGGCGCATCGAGAAGTGCCTCAGCTGTACGCGCGTCTTCTCGCTCTCGCGCAGCTCGGCCGCGAGTTGCTGGATCAGCTTCTTGTCGAGCATGTCATGGCTTCTGGAATAGAGGATGCAGATTTCCGCACTTGCCGTCGTACACCTGGCCGGGGCTTTCGTCGATCTGCAGCGTGATGCCGACATGGCGCTTCGCCAGCAGCGGTGCCATCTGCTGTCTCAGGCGCTCGAGCAGCGCATCGCCGATGCGTTGCTTCAAGCCGTCGGAGCGTCCCGCCGCGATGCGCAGGTTGAGGTAGATGAAGCCGTGGTCGCCCGAGCCGTCGGCTACCGCGTAATGCGCGGCCGGGTAGGCGAGCACGCGCGTGCCGCCGGTGGGGAACACCTGGCGCTCCTGCTCGTCGCGTTGCGCGAGCATGGTGTCGGCCATCGCGCGGCACAGGGCCGGCAGGTCGGCGTCGGCTTCGACGTTGGGCGTGTAGAGGATGACGAGATGGGGCATGAGCTGGACTCCCTGCGTGCTTCTTCAGGCCTCGGCAGGCAGGGGCGTCACCGGGAAGATCGCGTTGATCTGCCCCGTGCCCGAGCTGCCGAAGTAGGGCGTGATGATTTCCACCGGCGCCGTGTAGCGGTCCCAGCCCAGCAGGCCCAGCAGCATCGCGGTGTCGTGCATGTCGCCTTCGCCCCAGCACTTCTCGGCGTACATGGGCAGCATGCCGACGAAGGTCTTCCACTCGCCGGCTTCCCAGAGCTGGACCACGCGGCGGTCCACCTGTTCGAGGAAGGGGTCGTAGACCTTGTGCATGAACTCCGGCGCGCGGCCGTTGTCCGCGAAGTGGTGCGAGAGCGAGCCGCTGGCGAATACCGCCACCGTGCCCTCGTAGCGCTGCTCGATGGCCCGCCGCACCGCCAGGCCGAAGCGGCCCGACTCGCGAAGGTCGTGCCAGTCGCACCAGCCGCTGATGCTGATCACCTTGTAGTGCTGGTCGGCGTTCATGTAGCGCATCGGCACCAGGGTGCCGTACGCCAGCTCCAGCGTGGTGTCGCTGTGGGCGCGGGTCTTCACGCCCATCTCGTTGGCCACGTCCGCGATCAGGTGCCCCAGCGCCGGATTGCCCGGGTAGGCATAGGGCATGTTCTTGATGAAGTGCGGCAGCTCGTTGCTGGTGTAGGTGCCGCCGAATTCGGGGCCGCAGTTGATGTGGTATTCGCTGTTGACCTGCCAGTGCACGTCGAAGACCACGAGGGTGTCCACGCCCAGTGCCCGGCAGCGGCGGTCGATCTCCTTGTGGCCGTTGATCGCGGCCTCGCGGCAACCGAAGTTCGGGCCGGGGAACTCCGACAGGTACATCGAGGGCACGTGCGTGATCTTGGCGGCGAGTGCGAGCTGGCCCATGTCCTATATCTCCTTCGACTCGATATGGCACCACCCGTCGATCGACGACGTGAGCCCTCCCCTCGAGGGGAGGGTTGGGTGGGGGGAGCCTGTTGCGCCCCGAAGGGGAACGGCAGTCATGCCGTTCCCCAGTGCGGGATGTGGTGCGAGCCCAGAGACACGGCCACGTTCTTCGGCTCGCAGAAAACTTCGTAGCTCCAGGTGCCGCCCTCGCGGCCGGTGCCCGAGGCCTTGGTGCCGCCGAAGGGCTGGCGCAGGTCGCGCACGTTCTGGCTGTTGACGAAGCACATGCCGGCTTCGACGGCGGCCGCCACGCGGTGGGCCTTCCCGATGTTCTCGGTCCAGACGTAGCTCGACAGGCCGTAGGGGATGTCGTTGGCCAGGCGGATCGCGTCGGCCTCGTCCTTGAAGGGGATCAGGCAGGCCACGGGGCCGAAGATCTCGTCCTGCGCGATCTTCATGCGGTTGTCGACGTCGGCGAAGACGGTGGGCGCCACGTAGTTGCCCTTCCTCACGCGCTCGGGCAGGGGCGGCACCTCGAGGCCGCCGCACAGCAGCGTCGCGCCTTCCTTCGGCCCGAGCTCGATGTAGCTGCGCACCTTCGCCAGGTGGGCCTGGGAGATCATCGGGCCGACGATGGTCTTCTCGTCGAGCGGGTCTCCGACGACGATGCGCTTCGCGCGCTCGGCGAATTTCGCGGCGAAGCCGGCGTAGATGTTCTGCTGCACCAGGATGCGCGAGCCGGCGGTGCAGCGTTCGCCGTTGTTGCTGAAGATCATGAACACGGCCGCGTCGAGCGCGCGCTCGAGGTCGGCGTCGTCGAAGACCACGAAGGGGCTCTTGCCGCCCAGCTCCATGCTGAATTTCTTGAGGCCCGCGCGCTGGACGATGCGGTTGCCGGTGGCGGTGGAGCCCGTGAAGGAGATGGCCCGCACGTCGGGGTGCGCCACCAACGGCTCGCCGGCCTCCTTGCCGTAGCCGTGCACCAGGTTCAGAACGCCGGGCGGAATGCCCGCTTCCAGGGCCAGATCGCCCAGGCGCGCGGCGGTCAGCGGCGAGAGCTCGCTCATCTTCAGTACCGCGGTGTTGCCGAAGGCCAGGCAGGGCGCGACCTTCCATGTGGCGGTCATGAAGGGCACGTTCCACGGGGAGATGAGCGCGCACACGCCCACCGGGTGGAACAGGGTGTAGTTCAGGTGCGTGGGCGTGGGGTAGGTGTGGCCGTCGACGCGCGTGCACATCTCGGCGAAGTAGTAGAAGTTGTCGGCCGCGCGCGGCACCAGTTGCTTGCCGGTCTGGCCGATGACCTGGCCGCAGTCGTCGGTCTCGGTGCGCGAGAGCTCGGGCACGTTCTTCGCGATCAGGTCGCCCAGCCTGCGGATCAGCCTGGCGCGCTCGGGTGCGGGCGTGCCGGCCCACTTGGGAAAAGCCTCCTTGGCGGCCGCGACGGCGGCATGGACTTCGGCCTCGCCGCCGGAGGCAACCTCGGCCAGCACTTCCTGGGTGGCCGGGTTGAAGGTCTCGAAGTAGTCGGTGCCGGCGACGGGCTTGCCGCCGATGAGGTGATCGATCTTCATGGGTCTTTCGATTCAGCTGGATGTCGCGCGCCGGGCCGTTTGCACCGGCTCAGCCCGCGACGATGGTGTTGCTCAGCGCGCCGATGCCCTCGATCTCCGTCACGACCACGTCGCCGGGGCGGCAGTCGGCCACGCCGTCGGGCGTGCCGGTGAGGATCAGGTCGCCGGGCGACAAGGTCATGAAACGCGTGAAGTACTCGATCAGGAAGGGCACGTCGAAGATCATGTCGCGCGTGTTGCCCGACTGCGTGAGCTTGCCGTTGACAGTGGTGCGCAGGTCCAGGGCCATCGGGTCGGGCACGTCCTGCGCGTCGACCAGCCAGGGGCCGATCGGCGTGCAGGTGTCGCGGTTCTTCACGCGCAGGTTGGGGCGGTACCAGTTCTCCAGGTAGTCGCGGATCGCGTAGTCGTTGGCCACCGTGTAGCCGCCGATGAAGTCATAGGCGTCGTCGCGGTGCACGCGGCGCGCGGTCTTGCCCACCACGATCACCAGCTCGCATTCGTAGTGCATGAAGGACACGTCGGCCGGGCGCCGCGTGCGCTGGCGGTGGCCGATGAGCGTGCCCTGGCCCTTGACGAAGACCAGCGGTTCCTCGGGCGCCTTGAACGCCAGTTCTTTCGCGTGGTCGGCGTAGTTGAGGCCGAGCGCGAGGATGGTGCGCGGGCGCGGCGTGGGGGCCAGCGGCGGCAGCCACAGGACCTCGTCGCAGCCGGCCGTGCGGCCATCGGCCAGCAGGAGGCAGCCGTCGCGCTCGGTCGCGGCCTGCTCGACGCCTTCGAAGACGATGCGTGCGTGCTTCATGCGCCTTCCCCCACCAGCGTGTTGGACAGGGTCTCGAAGCCGGGTGCGGCGACCTCGATGCGGTCGCCCGGCCGGGCGAGCGGCCGGCCGGCATCGCAGCCGAGCATCAGCACGTCGCCGTGCGCCAAAGTCATGAACTCGGTCACGTCGGCCAGGAGCTGCGAGGCGTTGCGTACCAGTTGTGAGAAGTCGACCGACTGGCGCAGCGCGCCGTTGATGCGCACTTCCAGCCTGAACTCGGCCGGGTCCGCCACCTCCTGCGCGTCGCGCATCGCGGGGCCGATGCCGAGGAAGCCGTCGACGCACTTGTACTTGACCGGCGGGCGGAAGAAGCTGGCATGCGGGATCGACAGGTCGTTCATCGGCACGAAGCCTTCGACGTCGCCGTCCGCGCCGATCACCATCGCGACGGTGGCGCCGACCTCGATCGCCGGCACCCCGGCCGGCACCGTGACGGCGCAGCCGTGCGGGCTCCAGGTGTTGGCCGTCTTGACGTACAGCACGGGGGCCTTCGGCGCGGCCTTGTAGGGCGGCTGGCTCATCTGCGGCGCGAGGGCCTCCAGTTCCGCGCGGAAGTTCAAAAGCACGCCGTAGACGGTGCCGGTGGGCAGGAAGCTCATGGTTGCTCCAGTTCGATCACTTGGTCTAGCAGCGTGTAGAGCTGCGCCAGCTTCTGCTTGCCGAGCGACTTCTCCATCCAGGCGTAGTGCGCTTCGATCGATTGCGAGAGGCTCTCGACCATGCGCATGCCCCGGGGCGTGGCCTCGACCACGGTGCGGCGCTGGTCGGAAGGGTCGCGGTAGCGGCGGATCAGGCCGTCGCGCTCCATGCGGTTGAGCACGCCGGTGAGGCTGGGGCCGAGGATGTAGGCCTCGCGCGCGACGCGCCCGGTCTCGACCAGGCCGTGTTCGCCCAGCACCCGCAGCACGCGCCATTGCTGGTCGCTCAGCCCATGCTCGCGCAGGCTGGGCCGGGTGTGGGCCATGACGGCTTCGCGCGCTTGCAGGAGCAGGCGGGGCAGGTTGCGATGGACGAAGGCGGTGCTCATGGTCGGAAATCAGAGGCTCGATTATTTAACATGTTAAATTTTTGGCAAGCCCTTGACGGAGGGTGAATGCGCCGGGTTTTCCCTGAGGCCGCCCGAGCCCTCCCTACACTCGGGCGATGGCCAAGGAAAAAAACATCTTCGTCTGCTCCGATTGCGGCGGCACCAGTCCCAAGTGGCTGGGCCGATGTCCCAGCTGCGGTGCCTGGAACACGCTGGTCGAGCAGGTGGCTGCGCCCGCTGCCGCCGGCGGCGGCAACAACCGCTTCGGCACCGCCTATGCCTCGCTGGCCGGCGCCGCCGACCTGGCCGTGCTGTCGGAGATCGAGGCCAGCGAGGTCGCGCGCACCCCGACCGGGCTGGACGAGCTGGACCGCGTGCTGGGCGGCGGCATCGTGGCCGGTGGCGTCACGCTGATCGGCGGCGATCCGGGCATCGGCAAATCGACGCTGCTGCTGCAGGCGGCCGATGCGCTGCAGCGCGCCGGCCAGAACGCGCTCTACGTCACCGGCGAGGAAAGCGGCGCGCAGGTGGCGCTGCGCTCGCGCCGGCTCGGACTGGAGCGGTCGCAGGTGCAGGTACTGGCCGAGATCCAGCTCGAGAAGATCCTGGCCACGCTGGACGCGCACCGGCCCGCGATCGCGGTGATCGACTCGATCCAGACCATCTATTCCGACCAGCTCACCTCCGCCCCCGGTTCGGTCGCGCAGGTGCGAGAGTGCGCCGCGCATCTCACGCGCTTCGCCAAGGCCAGCGGCACGGCGGTGGTGCTCGTGGGCCACGTGACCAAGGAAGGCGCGCTCGCCGGCCCACGCGTGCTGGAGCACATGGTCGACACGGTGCTGTACTTCGAAGGCGACACGCATTCCAGCTTCCGTCTCGTGCGCGCCATCAAGAACCGCTTCGGCGCCGTCAACGAGATCGGCGTGTTCGCGATGACGGAGCGTGGCCTCAAGGGCGTGGCCAATCCGAGCGCGATCTTTCTCAGCCAGCATGCCGAGCCGGTGCCCGGCAGCGTGGTGCTGGTCACGCTGGAGGGGACGCGGCCGATGCTGGTGGAGATCCAGGCACTGGTCGACAACGGCGGGCCCAGCCCGCGCCGCCTCTCGGTGGGCCTGGAGCGCGATCGCCTGGCGATGCTGCTGGCGGTGCTGCACCGGCATGCGGGCGTGGCCTGCATGGACCAGGACGTGTTCGTCAACGCGGTGGGTGGCGTGCGCATCACCGAGCCCGCGGCCGACCTCGCGGTGATGCTGGCCATCACCTCCAGTTTGCGCGGCAAGCCGCTGCCCAAGGGCTTCATCGCCTTCGGCGAAGTGGGCCTGGCGGGCGAGGTGCGGCCGGCGCCGCGCGGGCAGGAGCGCCTGCGCGAGGCGGCCAAGCTGGGCTTCAGCGTGGCGGTGGTGCCCAAGGCCAATGCGCCTCGCAAGGGTGCGAAGGAGATCGAGGGGCTGGCCATCCATCCGGTCGAGCGCATCGAGGAAGCCATGGACGTGGTGCGCCAGCTGTCGCAATGACTCGCGCTGCGACCGGGCGACAATGCACCCCATGAATTTCGGCAAAGTCTTTGTGCCCATCGCGGGCGTTCTGCTGGTCATCGGCGCCTATCGCGCGTACGGCTGGCCGGGCGTCGCCTTCGCCGGCGGCGCGATCGTCATGTTCCTGCTGATGCACTTCAATCGGACCATGCAGGTTCTCAAGCGCGCGGCCGACCGGCCCGTGGGCTACGTGGCCAGCGCCGTGATGCTCAACGCCAAGCTCAAGCCCAAGGTGAATCTGCTGCACGTGATCGCGATGACGCGCGCGCTGGGCGAGCTGCGCACGCCCAAGGATGCGCAGCCCGAGGTGTTCCGCTGGACCGACAACGGAGGGTCCTGGGTGGATGCCACCTTCGTCAATGGCAAGCTGACCGAATGGACGCTGGTGCGGCCGCAGGCGCTGGAAGAAGACGCCGCGCCGCCGGCCGACGCGCCGGCCGCCGATGCGGTGAAGCCGGGCGCGGCCGATGCGCTGCGTCCGCCGGTCTAGTTCAAAAGCTCAGAAGTCCAGAAGCTCAGAACGGCGCCGATTCGTCGGCCAGTTCCTCGGCCACGGGCGCGGCGGCCTTCGCTGTCGTCGCTGCCGGCGCTTCCGCAGGCGCCGCGCCGAGTTGCATCTCCCCGCCCAGCGCCGCGATCAGCTCGGGCATGAGCTGGCCCAGCTCGCCGGTCGCGATCGCCGCGTCGGCGTCGAAGTTGTCTTCCTTGGCCGAGCCGGGCGCACCTTCGTCCGTGCCTTCGAGGAAGTTGATCTTCCGCAGTTGCAGGCCCTCGGTCAGTTCGAAGGACACGCGGTCGTCCCAGGTCATGGCCAGGCGCGTGGGCCGCTTGCCGTCGGCGATGTGCTGGCGCACCTCCTCGATGTCCAGCGGGTGCTTGGCGTAGCGCACCACCGCCTTCGATTCGTCGGTGGCCTTGAGCTCGCATTCGCGGTCGATCGTGAAACCGGCCGGCGGCTCCTGCGTCGACAGCCAGTCGGCCATGGCGACCGCCGGCTCCACCTGCGTGTTGACCAGCGCCACGCCGAAGCCGTCCAGTGCCTTCACCAGGCTGGTCACGACCTCGTCGGCGCGCTGCGCGTTGCTGGCATTCACCACCAGCCGGTGCGCGGCCGGGTCGATCCAGACCGCGATGCGCACGTGGCGCGTGAAGGCCAGCGGCAACAGTTCGAGCGTGATGTCGTCCTTGAGGACTTTCAATTCCTTCTTGCCCGGCTTGCGGCCGGTGGTGGCCTCGATCTGCGCGGCCCGCTCCTCGACCTTGCGGCGCACCACCGAGCCGGGCAGCGTCTTGCTCTCGATCATGTACTCGAGCAGCCACTGGCCGCCGACGGACTCGACCAGCGGGCCGTGCGCCTGGCCGCGCGGCTCCACCCAGCCGGCGGCCTTTTCCTGCGAGGGGCTGCAGGGCACGAAGCGGGCGCCGTCCAGGCGCTGTTCCACCTCGGTCAGCGGCTGCGACCAGCCTGCTTCGATGCGATAGACGATGACGTTCTTGAAGACGGACACGAGAAGAGATCCCTTTTCCTGGCAGTTGGCAAAGCCGTGCATTGTCGGCGGGACGGCGCCGGGGCGCGCCGTAAAATCGAAAGCTTTTGCGACTTCCCTTTCCCCAGAGGACAAAAAGACATGAGCGCGCTGCCCCCCGCACTGGACGACCGCGACGGCAAGATCTGGATGGACGGAGACCTCGTGGAGTGGCGCGAAGCCAAGATCCACGTGCTCTCCCACACGCTGCACTACGGGTGCGGGGCCTTCGAGGGCGTGCGGGCCTACAAGACGGACGGCGGCACCGCGATCTTCCGCCTGGCCGAGCACACCGAACGCCTGTTCAACAGCGCCAAGATCCTGCGCATGAAGATCCCCTTCTCGCCGGAGCAGCTCAACGAGGCCCAGAAGCAGGTGGTGCGCGCCAACAAGCTGGAGAGCTGCTACCTGCGGCCGCTGGTGTGGATCGGTTCCGAGAAGCTGGGCGTGAGCCCCAAGGGCAACCGCATCCACGCCATGGTCGCTGCCTGGGCCTGGGGCGCCTACCTCGGCGACGAAGGCCTTAAGCGCGGCATCCGCGTCAAGACCTCGAGCTACACGCGCCACCACGTCAACATCACGATGACGCAGGCCAAGGCGGTGAGCAACTACAGCAACTCCATCCTCGCCAACATGGAGGCGGTGGACGACGGCTACGACGAGGCGCTGCTGCTCGATGCCGCCGGCTTCGTCTCCGAAGGCGCGGGCGAGAACATCTTCGTGGTCAAGAACGGAGTCGTCTACACGCCCGACCTGTCGGCCGGCGCGCTCAACGGCATCACCCGCAACACCATCCTGCACATCTGCAAGGACCTGGGCATCGAGGTCGTTCAAAAGCGCATCACCCGCGACGAGGTCTACATCGCCGAGGAAGCCTTCTTCACCGGCACCGCGGCCGAGGTCACGCCCATCCGCGAACTCGACCGCATCGAGATCGGCCAGGGCTCGCGCGGACCCGTCACCGAGAAGATCCAGAGCGCCTTCTTCGACATCGTGAACGGCCGCAATCCCAAGTACGCCCACTGGCTCACCAAGGTCTGAGTAAGGAAGAGAACGCCATGAGCGCCAATGCCGTGATCGAACTGTCGGGCCAGGACCTCAACCACCAGGGCGGTGTGTTCTGTCCCAACCCCAAGGCCCAGATGCAGCTCTGGAACGCTCACCCCAAGGTCTACCTGGACGTGGCGCGCACCGGGGAGGCCAAGTGCCCGTACTGCGGCACGGTGTACCGGCTCAAGGCCGGCGAGGCGGTGGCGCAGCGCCACTGAGGGGGTGTCCAGCGCGCCCGCTCGGGCCCGCCTTCACCCCGCATTTCCCTGTTGAATCGACGCTGATCGTTCAGCGCGCCGGCGGTCGGCTGCGCCGAGCATCGACACTGCGGCGCACTCGCGTGTGACGCCGCAGGCACAAAAGTGGGAGGGCCCGGAGAGATATCGCCGCAAGACACAAAAAGATCGGTTAGTCTCCGCGTCCACCGACGCGAACAAAAAAGGGGGGAGGCGAGTGCGAAGCGGCGCCGATCCCGTCCGAACAGGGAAGTCTTGTGCAGCATCGCTCATCCAGCCAACCGAACCTGACGACTCGGCGACCGGTCTCGCCCGAACGCCTCGCTCCATCGCTGCCCCGGCCGAGCGCGCGACTGCCCATCGAAGTGCAGCAAGACAACATCTTCGGGTCGGACGAAAGCTGGCTCGACATCATGGATGAGCAGGGTGGCGCGTTCATGCGCTTGCCAAGCGGGTTCAGAGACCAGGAGGCCCTGCTGTCGGTGATCGGCAAGGTGAAGGGCGGGCAGGGCGCCTGGATCGCTGCGGGAGAGCTTCACCTGCCGGGCCCCGGGGCGCCGCACGTCCTGGCCAAGCTGTCCATGGCGTTGAAGATCCTCCGCGCGCTGGGTGTATCGGACGAGAAGGCTGCCCTGGATGTTCTCCGGGTCACGCCGGCGCTGATGGTGGATACGGCGAAGCGGCGTATGAGCTTCACCCTCTCCAGCGATGGCGCGTGCTTGAAAGGCGATGCCCGATGGCTCCAGAGCTTGATCGCCGGCCTGGCCTGTCATTCCCCCTCCCTCGCCTGTCGCGTCGTCCTGGACCTGCTGACCCCGAGGGCGCGATGGACGCTGTTGTCCCACCATCCCGCCACCTTTGATGCCTTGGTGGCGCGTGTCGAGGACGAACAAGACCGGGAAGCACTGCGGGTCTACTTCGAGCGTGGGCTGGCGTCCGAGATGAAGAAGCCGCGCGGTGCACCCTACGTCGCGGTCTGGATGGCACGCTGCCCGCCTTGGGCAGAAGCTTCGCTCAACCGCATCTGGTCGACGCACGGCGATGAATCCATCACAAGCCAATGGATGCTCGACGACCCTGCGCTCGGCGAAATCCTGACGAGATGGAGGATGTCTTGTTCGACCATGTCGGTTGCGCCCATCGATGGCGTAGACCGGCAGCAGGTCTTCAAAGTCGATCCCATCGGGTCTGCGGATGCTGGCCGGATTCGGGAGCAGTTCGCGATCATCCTCCTCAGCGTGCGAGGCCGCAATGAAGTCAGGGAGCTGCGATACGGCGAGGCTCTGACGCAATGCGGGTTGCCGTCGCACACGGAAGAAGACAGGGCGACGCGGGCGCGCTTCCTCTTCCATTGCGCGCTTTCTGCCGTTTCCGCGGAGTTGATGGTGACGAAGGTGGAAAGTGAAGCGCTCGAGTGGTTGCTGGCCAGGCTTTTCAAGGACTTTCGTCGTGATTTCTGCGCCGTGGCCGCCAGTGCGCTCGTCCATCGGTTGGCGAACCCGTCCGCCAGGCAACTGGCATTGAGTGAGAACCTCGATGACAAGCCGGTCGAGTTTTCGGACGATGCCCACGTTCTCGACATCGTGCGCCGCATGGTCGGCTGGTGTCATCAAGAACGCGCTTTTCAGTCAAGGCTGCCCTTGCAGAAAGCAGTGAAGGACACACTGGCAGTGATGGCCGGTGAGGACCTGTTCGTGTGGTTGGCGCCGACCGGTCAGAAGGATGGATTCAGGCAGGCAGCGTGGAAGATGCGGCTGCTGTGGCGCGACGAATGGCTGAGCGACCAAGGCCTGCAGAGCAACGACTTGGCACGGTCGCTCGAGACGGCGACCATTCTGAAACTGGCTCTTGCCCAGGAGGACCGGGACGGAATTCCGGACCGGGACATGGATGGCATCGTTTCCTGCGTCTTGCAGGGCGAGTCGTCCGCCTGGGTCCAATCGCTGCTGGGACTGAATCCCTTCGACACTGCGCAGCAAAAATTCAGAAGCTTGATTGCCTGCCTCGCCGTCAAGTGCGCAAGCAACGCCTATGACGCTGGAAACCTCGCGCGGGCGACCGAGTTCGTGGCGATGCTTTGCAAGTGTCGGTTCGTGCTCGACGACGATCTCGGTGTGGCGTCGTGGTCGATGGCCGCCGGGGCGGCGCTCACGCTGGAAGCCGTCAGGGCCTTGCGGGCGGCGTTGTCCTCCGACCCTCGCGGGCTGGAACGGATGTATCTGTGGGTCTATTGTCTTGACCGTGCCGTACAAGCCGATGAAAGTGGCCGCGTGGCCGAGGCCGTCAAGTATCTTGACGATACCTGCGAGGGGTACGACTTCCGACATTTGAAGGAGAACGGTACCAAGGTCAGGGACCTCTTCCAGCGTTACAGGGCCGACCCACGAGGCCACGACGCCAACCGTTCTTCACGACAGGTCGTGACGGAAGAGGGCGGGGCCTGCCTGCGGCTGTCTCCCGCATGGGAGAACATGGCGTTCCTGTCCGCGTTGAAGACGGCCAAGGGCGTGCAGGGTGAACCGTGGATATCTCGGGGGACGCTTCACCTGCAGGGCCCGCGCGCCGTGCACGTGCTGAGTCAAGTGGCCTTGGCGCTGGAGGTGCTCACCGCGTTGGGGATGCGGCACGAAGAAGATGTCCTGCGTGTGCTTCTGGATACGCCGACCTGGATGGTGGATGTGCGGGCACCGGGGGTGACATTCACCGTGACGGCCGATCGGCTCCGCTTGACAGGGGATGTTCAATGGCTTCAGAGCGTGATCCTCGATCTGGCCAGCCATGCGCCTTCCGTGGCCTGCCTTGTGTTCTTGTGCCTGGCCGCCGAGGACCAATGGACGATGCTGACCAGGTACCCGCCCTCGTTCGACGTGCTGGTGGCGCGGACCGGCGATGAGGTGGACCGGGAATCGTTGCTGGCCCACTTCCAATGGGGACTGGCGTCTGAGCTGAAGAAGCAGGACCTCGATCCGAAACGGGTGGAGGTATGGGTGGCACGCTGTCCTTTGTGGGCGGAACCCACGCTCTACAACGTCTTGGTGGACTGCGGCCGGCAGACGGCAGACGCATGGCCGGTGGAGCACCCGAAGCTCAGGCAAGTCCTGGAGCGATGGGACAAAGCCTACGCCCCGAAAACGGCCGCGCGCGCCGCCAAGGGGGGCGTGCGTTTGAATCCCGATCCCGAGGCTTTGCTGGCCCGCTATCAGCCCGACACCATGCTGTGGCGGGTGCGCAGTGCGAAGTACCCCGTGCAAGGCTCGCTCGTCTGGAGGACCGGGGTCCGCTACATTCGTCACCAGTTCCACGAAATCTTGCGCGGCGCGGATGGTCGGGAGCCACGGTACGGCAATGCCGTGGAGATGATCAACTGCCTCCGGCGCGACAACCAGGCGGAGTTGTTTTTCGCTTCTGCGTTCATCGTTCTGTCCTTCGCCCTGAAGCATGGCACGTTGCGCGGTGAGGCCCGGGATTGGCTGTTGGACAGGCTCCACAAGCATTTCAATCGCCATTTCTCGATCGCAGCGGCCCACTCGTTCGCTCACCATCTGCCCTGGCTGCTGGAGGATCACCGGCGCGCGTCAGGCCCCCGGCCGACATGTCGAATGCATTTGCCCTGGGGCGATGGATCCCTGGCGATTCCCTTTGCACAGCCCGATGACGTGACGCAGGTGCTCACCCACCTGATCGCCCGCTGTCGTGCAGACGGGGCGTTCCAGTCATCGCTCCCGTTGCAGAAAGGTGTGCAGCAAGGACTGATGGAACTGTCCAAGAGCCAGAGTCCCAACGACGTGTTGAAGTGGCTGGGCTTGACCGAAGGCAAGGATGCACCGTGGAAGGTTCAGCTCCTGTTGCGCTACCCTCGGTCACAGTCGACGAGGCCGGGTTCCGATCCGACGGCCGCCATTCTGAAGAACGCGCTGGTTCAGGAAACGGACGGGATTCGAGAGGCGGACATGGACGACATCGTTGCCTATGTCCTGCAGGGCGCGTCCGCCGCCTGGATCAAGGGCTTGCTGGAGCAATACCCGAAGGACGAAAAATACAGAACGTTGATCGTTGGCCTCGTTGTCAAGTGCGCGAGCAAGACCTACGAAAGAAATGGCAGCGAGGCGAACGGGCTCATCGCACTGCTTTGCGAATCCAAGATCGTGACCGGCGCTGATTTTCAGGCGACGGCGAAGTACATGACGGCACCCCGCGCGACCGAACGGGGCGCCATCACCGAACTGGCGAGAGTCCTGGCGCTGAGTTCGCGCGCGCAGCAGCGGATGTGTCTGTGGATCTGTCACCTCTTGAGTTCATTGCCGGCTGATCAAGCGAGTGGCGTGGCCGATACGGTGCAGCAACTTGACGCGGCCTACAAGAAGAGCAGCTTCGGGCACCTGGAAGGGAAAGACCGTGACATGGTCCGGGCGTTCTTCGAGCGGTACAGGCTTCAGAAGGAAAAGGTGCCGACGTGAGCTGCGTTCGCCTGCCCGCTCTGAGCATGCGAGCGTTCGCAAAGAAGAGTGGGCGTGCCGGGGCAGGATGAGCGGGCATGGCGGGTTCGTTCACACCTTCTCACGCTGCCGATGCGACGACGCATCGCCGCCGAGCGCCGGTGCCGCCCCGCGGCGCGGCAACAGCCCGCGCCATGAATCCCCCGGCTCCTGCGCCAGCCGCAGGTAGATCGTCGACACCCACAGCAGGCTGAGCCCGATCTGCGCATCGCGCAGGGCCGAGTTCGCGTTGGTCGCGACCAACGCGATCAGCTGCGCGGCGAAGGCATAGCGCCCATACAGGTCATCGCGCCGCCATGCCACCCACAACCCGGTCAGCATGATCGCCAGCAGGCTCAGGGCGCCGGGGATGCCGGCCTGCGAGCCCATCCACAGAAAGTCGTTGTGCGGCATGTTGTAGTCGGCCAGGAGCTTGGGGCCGCGAAGATGCCATTGCTCGGTCCAGCCGCCGATGCCCCAGCCGGTGAGGGGCTTGTCGAGGATCATGCGGCCGGTGTCGCGGTACATGTAGTAGCGCACCACCCAGCTGCCCTCCGACACCGCGCCTTGCTGGGCGGCCTCGAGTTCCTGCACGCCGAGCTCGAACTTCCGCTGCACGGCCGGCAGGTTCCACAACACCACCGCCACGATCGCGCCGCCGGCGACGATCGCCAGGGCCAGCACCTTGAGCTGGCGCCGCCACTGGTGCAGGCAGGCGGCGGGAAGGGCCAGCAGCAGGGCCAGAAGCGAGGTGCGCGAGGGCAGGCTGAAGGTGATGAGCACCGCCACCACCACCACGAGCGCGAGCGCGAGCAGGGCGCGCAAGGGCCGGTGTTCGGACAGCGCCTGCAGGCCGAACACGGCCGCGGTCGCGCCCAGGATGGTGAAGAGCAGCGCGTTGCTGATCGACTTGTTGCCGACCAGGAAGATCACGCCGCGCCAGACCTCCAACACCGGGAAGTAGGCGCGCTGCCAGACGGCGATCCAGAAGGCGCCGATCAGGAGGATGTTGAACAGCGCCATCGCCAGGAAGCCGCGCAACGCCCAGACGGCCTCCTCGCGCGTGAGGGCCAGCGCCATGAACACCGTGGCCGCGATGCGCAACCCATGCACCAGGTTCGACGGTGTCTGCGGGTAGACCGGCTCGATGGCCAGGATCACCAGCGTCCACGCCACGTAGAGGGTGACCGGCCAGAACAGCGCATTGGCGCGCAGGCGCCGCGCGCGCTCGCGCAAGCCGCCGCCGATCAGCAGGGCCATCAGCAGCAGCAAGGCTGCGAGGTAGGGAACGCCGACCGGCATGAACACCGTCAGCCCCCAGAACATGGCTGCGGGGCGGACGAGTTGCGATCTCTGCATGGAGGCGGATTCTAGGTGTGGCCGTCATGCCTTCCTGACCAGCCGGGTCAGACCACGGCTGCCCTCAGGCCGACCGCTCGAAGGCTGGAATGACACGAAGCGCAGCGCAGTGAACAGCCGCAGGCCTTGCTTCAGTTGGGCAACGCAATGACGAAGCTCGCGCCCCCGCCAGGACGGTCCTCGCAGCGCACGCTGCCGCCATGGCGCTCGGTGATCGACTTCACCAGCGCCAGCCCCAGGCCGACGCCCCCGTTGCGCTCGCTGGCGCCGGGCAGGCGATAGAAGGGCTCGAAGATCCGCTCGCGCAGCGCGGCCGGCACGCCGGGGCCGCGGTCGCTCACGCGGATCTCGGCCCGGCCGCCGCGCGCGTCGAGCTCCACGCTGATCTCGCCGGCGCCGTAGCGGCGCGCGTTTTCCAGCAGGTTGCGGATGGCACGGCGCAGCAGGCGCGGGACACCGCGCACGGTCAGCGCATCGCTGCTGGCGTCCTCGGCCACGTCGAGCTCGGCCTCCACGCGAGCGCACTCCTCCGCGGCCAGGCCGGTGAGGTCCACCGTCTCGACGGTGCCCATGTCGGCCTCCTTCGCGTCGAGCCGGCTGGCCAGCAGGATCTCGTCGATGAGCTGGTCCAGCTCGGCGATGTTGCGTGCGATCTCTTCGCGGGCGGTGGGGCTGGGCCGGTCGCTCATCAGCTCCAGGCCCATGCGGATGCGCGCCAGCGGCGAGCGCAACTCGTGCGAGGCGTTGGCCAGCAGCGACTTGTGCGAGCGCACGAGCTCCTCGATGCGGGCCGCGGCGGCGTTGAAGCGCTTGGACAGGTCGGCCACCTCGTCCTCCCCGTCTTCGACCACGCGCACCGACAGATCGCCCTCGCCCCAGCGCTGCACGCCGCGCTGCAGCGCCTCGAGCCGCTTGGTGAGCCCGCGCACGATCGGGTAGACGCCCAGTGCGACAGCCACGCCGACCAGCGCCACCATCCAGCCCAGGCCGAAAGGGGTGCGCCAGGCGGCGATGCCGCTGGTGCCGGTCGGACGTGCCCGCGGCGCGACGCGCAGCGAAAGCGCGCGGCCGTCTTCCAGCGTGACGTCGAATTCGAGCCCCTGGCCGGGCACCCGCACCGCGCTACCGACACCGATGCGGCGGTCGTCCTTGTCGAGCACCACCACCTCGCGCGGCACGGCCGACATGCGCTCGCGTTCGCTCTCGGCGGCTTCGCGCACGATCCAGTTGGCGGTCAGCGTGAGAATCACGACGCCGCCGACCACCGCCAGCCAGATGCGGACGTAGAGGTGGCGCTTGTACAGGTCGATCAGCATGGGATGGACCCTGGTCCTAGTCCTGCTGCTTGGCGAAGACGTAGCCGACGCCACGCACGGTCAGGATGCGCTTGGGGTTCTTGGCATCGGCTTCGATGGCCGCGCGAATGCGGCCCATGTGCACGTCGATCGAGCGGTCGAAGGCCTCCAGCTCGCGGCCGCGCACGGCCTCCATGATCTGGTCGCGGGTGAGCACCCGGCCTGCGCGCTCGGCCATGGCGACCAGCAGGTCGAACTGGTAGGAGGTGAGTTCGGCCGCCGCACCTCCCACGGTCACGCTGCGGGCGTTGCGGTCGATCTCCAGCGAGCCGAAGCGCATCACCGCGGCCGGTGCCGAATCCGCGCTGCCCTCGCTGCGCCGGCGCAGCACCGCGCGGATGCGCGCCAGCAACTCGCGTGGCTCGAAGGGCTTGGGCAGGTAGTCGTCGGCGCCGATCTCCAGGCCGATGATGCGGTCCATGGGATCGCCCTTGGCGGTGAGCATCAGCACCGCCACCTTGGCCAGGGCACTGTTGGGCAGCGCGCGGATGCGGCGGCAGACGTCCAGGCCGTCGGTGTCGGGCAGCATCAGGTCGAGGATGACCAGGTCGGGCGAGCGCTGCTGCAGCATGTCGAGGCCGCTGGCGCCGTCCGGGGCGTGATGGAAGCCGAAGCCGGACTGGGTGAGGTACTCGCCCACCATCTGCGCCAGGCGGGTGTCGTCTTCGATCATCAGGAGTTGGGGGGTGCTCATCGTTCTCCTCGGACGGCACTGCCGTTCTTCAAAGGTCGGCGCGGGGCCGGAAGGTCTGGATTCAAGCGTCGCCGCGCGGCGACAAGCAGGCTTGAACGGTCCGTAAAGTTACCGTAAACCTCGCTGCCGGGCGTATCGGCGCGCAGCTTCTTCAGGCGTCGAAGAGCAGGGGCGAGGCCGGTGCCTGGGCCGGCGAGGTCGGCACGTGGTCGGCCAGGACCGCTCGAAGCGCTCCATTGTCCAGGCCGGGATGCTCGGCGCAGGCGCGCCGCAGGATCTCCCCGGCCAGCTCGCGCAGCTGGGTCGCCGAGGCCCGCATGCGGGCCTTGAAGCCCTCGTCGTCCAGCCGGTCGTTGAGGCTGCGGTTGAGCTCGGCGAACCAGGGCAGCGCGGCCTGGTCCAGCATCACGGGCGGGTTGCGCTTGGCGCTCTTGTCCGACCAGGCGCGCAGGAAGTCCTGCATCGCGACGTTCAGGCGCTGGCAGTGCTGCAGCTCCTCGCGCACGGTGCCCAGCAGGGCGAGGTCCGTGAGGCGCTGCTGGAAGAAGATCTGCGAGAGCACGCCCCAGTAGTAGGTGTAGTCCCAGATCACCTTCACCGGCAGCACCTCCGGGTCGCCGAACAGGGCGTACTGGTCGCGGTAGAGCGCGAGCGTGCTTTCGTAGAAGGAGTGGTAGATCTGGTCGTAGAGCTGGGCGCGCGCCGCCACCGAGTGCCCGGCGCGGTCGTGCGCGATCAGGTCGGTGATGTAGGTGTTGCTCATCGCGATGAAGTCGCTGCCCGGGGAGTAGAAGGGGTCGAGGAAGAGCCCTGCTTCGCCGGTCAGCGCCCAGCGCTGGCCCGAGAAGACCTGTTTGCAGCCGTAGGAGAAATTGCGGAAGAAGGCGAAGTCCTGCAGCAGGTGGCGCTGGCCGTCGAGCTCGTCGAACAGGCGCGGCTGCCAGCGGCGGAACCAGTCCATCGCCTTGTCGAAGCTGTCCATGGTTTCCAGCGGATGCATGCGCGGGTCGGCCACGATGCCCACCGAGTGCGAGCCCGAGGCCAGCGGGATCAGCCAGACCCAGTAGCCGGTGCCGACCAGGTGGTTGGTCGAGAGCCAGCGCGCCTGCGGTTCGCAGCGCGCGCGCCACTGCGCGTTGTCGGACCAGTGGTCGATGGTGATGCGCGCGCCGATGCGGAACCACACGGCGTTGCACGCGTGCGCATTGGCCTGCGCGAGGCCCAGCTTGCGCTTGAGCAGCCCAGCGCGGCCGCAGGCGTCGACCAGCCAGCGCGCGTGCGCGACGCGGGTCTCGCCGTCCTGGGTCCATTCGAGCCGGTGCAGCGCCTGCGGGTCATCGGCGTCGCCTCGGCTTCGGCTGCGGTCGTGGTCGCCGAAGGAGTCCTGCGGCACCTGCGCCAGTTCGATGCGGCGCACCAGCGCATCGTCGACGAAGCGGACGCCGGCGCGGGTGGCCTCCTCGGCCAGGTAGTTCTCGAAGATGCCGCGGTCGATCTGGTAGCTGGGCACCGACAGGTAGCGGCTGGCGCCGATCTCGGTCACCTGGTCGATGTCGCGCCGGCCCTCGCTGAAGAAGAAGCGAAAGCCGAACTTGCGCAATTGGGCGCCGTGCAGATGGGCCTTCAGGCCCAGCACCGTGTCGAAGTAGTGGGCGCCGATCTCCACCGAGGATTCGCCCACTTTGTGCGCGGCATGCGGCACCGGGTGCGGCCGGCGCTCCAGCACGACGACGTCGATGTCGCCGAAGCGCTGCTTGAGCTGCAACGCCAGCGTGAGTCCGGCGAGCCCCCCTCCCATGATCACGACATCGTGGCGGAATGGGGTGGGCGCCATGGTCAGCCTTGTGGTTCGAGCTGCAGCCGCAGCGACAGGCTGGCGCCCAGTGGCAGGTCCAGCGACTCGGTATCGGCGCGCGCCAGCGACTCGAAGAAGGGCAGCGCGTCGGCCATCGCGTTCGACGCCAGCGCGCCGGCGGCGGGTGTCAGCGCGCGCTGCGGCCGCGGCGTGCCGGTGGCCAGCGACCAGTCGAAGGCCGCTGCCGTGCGCTCGGTGCGCGCGGGCGCGACCACCAGCGCCACGGCCAGCAGCTCGCGGCTGGTGACCACCGAGCCCAGGGCGCCGACGGCCGGAATGTCGAAGCCGGCCAGCAGCACCGCCTGCCCGTCCGCCGCGCACTGCGCCGCGGCCTCCAGCAGGCCGGCCGCGAAGCTGTGGCCGTAGGCGGCCAGCGAGTTGCTCGCCGCGTTGCAGCCGGTGCCGATGGTCCAGTAGCCGACGGCGGCGTTGTGCACCGAGTTGTGGAACTTGATGGGCGACAGCAGCTTCGGGTCGCTCGCCAAGGTGCCGCACATGTAGTCGTTGATGCCCAGGTCGCCGTGCGCCGAGGCGAACACGCAGGGCAGGTCCTTCGCCTCGCGGCCCGATGCGGCGACCGCCGCGGAAGCGACCTCCAGCGCCAGCGCGACGGTGTCCGGTGCGCGGCGCCGCTCGGCGGGTGCCAGCAATTGCGGCGACGGCCGCTTCGCCGGCGGATCCACCGGCTGGGCCTCGCCGCGGAAGACCGCTCGGGCGCAGTCCCATCCGGGCAACTGCGGCGACCAGAAAGCCGGGCCTTCGATGTACAGGGTAGGCGTCATTCGGAAAGCCTCCCCCGGGCTTGTCACTTCGTGTACTTCGCGCACCCCCTCCTGAAGGAGGGGGCGAGCCCCTTCGGGCGGCCGTGCGGGGCTCATGCCGAAGCCCCCTTGCCGAAGACCAGTGCGCAGTTGTTGCCGCCGAAGCCGAAGGAATTGGAAAGCGCGTAGCGCACCTCCCCCTGCGCCGGCTGCAGCCGGATCTGCGGCCCGCAGACCGGGTCCGGCACGGTGCTGTTGACGGTGCCCGGCATGAGGCCGCGCTCGATCGCCAGCAGGCTGATCACGGCCTCGGCGATGCCGGCGGCGCCCAGGGTGTGGCCGGTGAAGCCCTTGGTCGAGCTGGCATGGGTGCTCGCCGGAAAGCGGCGTGCCACCAGTGCGCCCTCGACCTCGTCGTTCTTGGTGCTGGCCGTGCCGTGCATGTTGATGTAGTCGATCGCCTCCGGCGCCAGGCCGGCGCGCGCCAGCGCGTCGTCGAGCGCACGCTCGGCGCCCAGGCCTTCCGGGTGCGGGGTGGACATGTGGTGCGCGTCGCTGGCTTCGCCGTAGCCCCGCAGCTCCAGCGGGCCCGGGCCACGCTCCAGCAGCGCGAAGCCCGCCGCCTCGCCCAGGCTGATGCCGTTGCGCTCGGCGTCGAAGGGTCGGCAGGGCTGGGGCGACACCAACTCCAGCGAATTGAAGCCGAAGAGCACGCTGCCGCACAGCGTGTCGACCCCGCCGACGACCGCTGCATCGACCAGGCCCAGGCGGATCAGCCGCTCGGCGGAGGCGAAGACCTTGCCGCTGGAGGAGCAGGCCGTCGACAGGGTTTCGGCCGGCCCTTCCAGCCCCAGTGCCTCCTGCACGAACATCGAAAGCGAATGCGGCGTGTGCACGTCCGGGCGGCGCTGCTCCTCGGGGAAGCGGCCGTCGGCATCGAGCTGCGTGTAGGCCAGCTCGGTCTCGCCGATGCTGGAGGTGGAGGTTCCGAGGATCAGCGCGATGCGCGCCGGGCCATGGCGCTCGCGCGCGGCCGCCACCGCTTCGAGAAAGCCATCGGCCTGCAAGCCGAGCCAGGCCAGGCGGTTGTTGCGGCAGTCCCAGCGCGCCAGATCGTCCGGCAGGCGGAGCTCTTCGAGACCGCCGACGCGCCCGATCCAGGTGGGCAGGGGCGATGCACCGAAGTCGTTGGGCCGCAGCCCGCTCTTCGATCGGGCAAGGGCATCGACAAGGGCTTCCTTGCCGACGCCGACGGCGGAGGTGGCGGTGAAAGCGCTGATCTGCAGGGGTGGGATGCGGGCGGGAAGTGGCACGGCTGGGTTGCAGGAGAACGTGAAAGACGTCACAGACTAACAGCTGCGCGGTCCCCCGCGGGGACGTGAATGCCCTTCGACGCCGTCAGGACAAGCGGCCCAGGTGCGCCTGCGCGGCCTCGGCGAGGCGGCGGTCGAATGTGGCGAGCGGTGCCCTCAGCTCGGCGGCCAGCCACAGGTAGGCCGCGTCGTAGGCAGAGAGGTCGTAGCGCGCCGCCAGCTCGCACTGACCGATCACATCGACAGGATGCAGCGCCAGGTCGTAGGCCGCGTAGTCCGCCAGCGCCTGCGCCAGGGCTTCGGCCGGGAAATCGCGCCGCCGCTTCTCGATGGCGACATTGGCGATCTCGTGGTCGAGCAGGTTCGGGGCATGCAGGCTGCGGCCGATCAGTCGAGCCAGGGCTTCGTCGCGCTCCGGCTCGTCGAACAGGATCGCGCTGAGCGCACTGCAGTCCACCACCAGCGGTGGACGCAGATGGAAGGCCGCCGGCGGCTCGGCCACGTAGATGGCGGACACCGTGGTGCTCATCGGCTGTCTCGATCGGCACGGATGATGTCGACCGCCCGGGGACTGCCCTGCAGGGGCTCGGGAAACCGTGCACGGTGTTCCGCCGCGATCTGCTCGATCGTCTTGCCGCCGCGCCGCAGGATCGGCCTGCCGCCCCAGCCCACGCCGACCACCTCGGCACGCGGTGGAGGCGCGGGCGCCGGCGCTGGCTGCGAGGATTGGACGGCGTGTTCGATGATCGCCATCAGTTCGCCCTGGAGCGAGCGGTGGTTGCGCGCCGCGCGCTGCCGCAGGCGTTCGGCGAGCTCGTCGGGTACATCCTTGATCGATAACGTTGCCATGGGTCCGTCTCCGAAACGGTGCCATTATGGCGCCGTTTCGGCGACGGAGCCAGTCTGTTGTTGCCGTGCCGGCGCTTTCTTCGCTGCCAAAGCCACCAGCAGCAGCACGGGCACCCCCAGCGCAGCCGTGCCGGTGAAAAACGCGTGGTAGCCGAAGGCATCGACGAAGGCGCCGGAATACCCGGCGATGAACTTCGGCAGCAGCAGCATCAGCGAGCTGAACAGCGCGTACTGGGTGGCGGAATAGCTGACGTTGGTCAGGCTCGACAGATAGGCGATGAAGGCCGCGGAGGCGATGCCGCCGGCCAGGTTGTCGGCCGAGACCACCAGCACCAGGGCCGTGAGGTCGTGCCCGCGCGACGCCAGCCCTGCGAACAGCAGGTTGCTGGCCGCGCTGAGCACCGCGCCCAGCATCAGCACCCGCATCACGCCCAGCCGCATCGACAGCACGCCGCCGACGAAGGCGCCGGCCAGGGTCATCACCACGCCGTAGATCTTGCTGACGGTGGCGACCTCGTCCTTGGTGAAGCCCATGTCCACGTAGAAGGGGTTGGCCATGATCCCCATCACCACGTCGCTGATGCGGTAGACCGCGATCAGCGCCAGGATCAGCGCCGCCTGCCAGCGGTAGCGGCGGAAGAAGTCGGCGAAGGGTTCGACCAGCGCGCCCTCCAGCCACTGCCCCAGGTTCTTCGGCTTCGGCAATGCGACGCGTGCCGGTTCGGGCGACAGCAGCACGGTGAGGACCCCGATCGCCATCGACGCGGCCATCGCCAGGTAGGCCGTCTTCCAGGCGCCGTTCTGGTAGCCGGTGCTGCCGACGGTCTCTGCACCGGCCGCGATCCACAGCACGCCGGCACCGGCCCAGATCATGGCCAGCCGGTAGCCGGTCTGGTAGGCGGCGGCAAGGGCAGCCTGTTTGCGCGTGGCGGCCGATTCGATGCGGAAGGCGTCCAGCGCGATGTCCTGCGTGGCCGAGCCGAAGGCCACCAGCAGGGCGCACCACACCAGCGGCGCGAGCCCGGCGCGCGGATCGTTGAAGGCCATGCCCCCGAGACCGGCGATCACCATGAGTTGCGCCAGCAGCAGCCAGCCGCGCCGCCGGCCCAGCAGCGTCGTGAAGGGCGGAACGGGCAGCCGGTCGACCAGCGGCGCCCACACCCACTTGAAGCCGTAGGCCAGGCCGACCCAGCTCAGGTAGCCGATGGTGGTGCGGTCGATGCCGGCCTCGCGCAGCCGGAAGCTCAGCGTGCCCAGCACCAGCAGCAGCGGCAGGCCGGCGGAGAAGCCCAGCGCCAGCATGCGCAGGGTCGCGGGTTCGAGATAGACCTTGAGCGCATCGCGCCAGGGCAGGGCAGGGGGAGTGGGCTCGGCCGGGGATGCGGACATGAAGGGAAAGGTCGAGGAGCTCTCTTATTATTCCCGCATGTGTCTGCAATGCCCCTCCCGCTCCGGCCCCTGGCAGGCCCGCCGTGTATTCCTGCTCGCCGCCGTCGCGGGCGCGGCGGCCCCGGCCGCGCTGGCGCAGGTCGAGGTGGGCAAGGCCTCGGTGGCGCGCAACCTGGTCCCCGCCGAGAACGTCGAGCAGGCCGGCGTGCAGCAGTACGGCGAGCTGCTCGCGCAGGCTAAGGCCAAGGGCGCGCTGGCCGGGGAGGGCCATCCGCAGCTGCAGCGCCTGCGCGCCGTCGCGACGCGAATCATCCCCTTCACCCCGCAGTGGAACGAGCGTGCCGCCCGCTGGAAGTGGGAGATCAACCTCATCGGCAGCAAGCAGGTCAACGCCTTCTGCATGCCCGGCGGCAAGATCGCCTTCTTCACCGGCATCCTCGACCAGCTCCAGCTCAGCGACGACGAGGTGGCCATGGTGATGGGCCACGAGATGGCGCATGCCCTGCGCGAGCATGCCCGCGCGCGCCTGGCCAAGAGCGCCGGCACCGGCGCGGCCCTGTCGATCGGCGCCCAGCTGCTGGGCCTGGGCCAGGCCGGCGACCTGGCGGCGCGGGCGGGCACGCAACTGCTCACGCTGAAGTTCAGCCGCAGCGACGAGACCGATGCCGACCTGGTCGGCCTGGAGCTGGCGGCGCGCGCCGGCTACGACCCGCAGGCCTCGGTCTCGCTGTGGACCAAGATGGCCAAGGCCTCGAAGAGCGAAGGCGGGCTCGGCTTCCTGTCGACCCACCCGAGCGGCCCGGACCGCATCGCCAAGCTGAAGGCCAATGTGCCCAAGGTCGAGGGACTCTATCGCGCCGCGAAGCGAGGTTGAAGCGGCCGCTGCAACAGGACCGCGCCGAGCCTGGCGGATCGAGCTTCAGCCGAAGGTGAAGGCGTAGGCCTGCGCGCCGGGGTCGAGGAATTCGATTTCGAACAGCCGGTCGCGCGAACCCGTGGATTGACGCACCAGCTGGTACAGCCGCTGGCCCTCGATCGTGCCGATGCCCTCGGCGTCGACGTCCGAGCCATGGTCCCCGAGCGGCGGCTGGCCGTCCAGGCGCACCCTGAAGCGCACCGGCTTGCCGTCGGCCGCAGGGCCGAGCACCAGGTGCAGGTCGCGCGCATGGAAGCGCAGCGCGATGCGTCCGTCGGCGCGCGCCAGCACCGCGCGCTCGCTTTCGACCTTCCACTCGCCCGCCAGCGCCCATTCGTTCGTCCGCAGCGAGGACGGCTGCCGGTACACCGCCGCACGGTCGCGCACGATGCCGCCGTTCGAAGCGAATCCGTACGCGCCATGCGCATGGCCCAGGTAGGTTTCTTCGGTCAACACCGGCGCCTTGCCGGGTGCGGCTTCCACGCCCCGGCCTTGCGGCGCCGCGAGCGTGGAAGGCACGCCGGATCGCCCGGCCTCCGCCAGCAACTGCTGCAGCACCCGCTCCGACGCCTCGTACCCTCCTTCGCCGAACTGGTGATGGCGGATGCGTCCCTGCGCATCCACGAAGTAGAAGGCAGGCCAGTAGCGGTTGTCGAAACCGCGCCAGACCGAGAAGTCGTTGTCGATCGCCACCGGGTAGTCGATGCCGAGCTCCTGCACCGCCCGGCGCACGTTGGCAGGCCGCTTCTCGAAGGCGAACTCCGGCGCATGCACGCCGATCACCACCAGGCCTGCCGCCTTGTACTTCTGCGCCCATTCGCGGACGTAGGGAAGCGTGCGCAGGCAGTTGATGCACGAGTAGGTCCAGAAGTCGACCAGCACCACCCTGCCGCGCAGGCCTTCGGCGCTCAGCGGGGGCGAATTGATCCATTCGGTCGCACCGGCGAGCGAGGGCAGGCGGCCTTCGACGCCGAGCCGGAGCGCCGACGCGGGCGACTCGGCGGCCGTCTGGATCAACCCGCCTTCTTCCTGCCGTGCGCCGGCATCGCCGACAGGCGGGTGCGACTGCGTCTGAGACTTCCGGAGGCCGAAGCGATCGACCAGCGCCTGTTCCAGCGTGGAGGTCGTCCCCGACGAGATCTGCGCGAGCAGCCCGGTGTCCAGCCCCACTGCGATGGCGCCGACACCCGCCAGCACCGCAGCGCCCGCGGCGCGCCGCAGCCACTCGCCCGCGCGCAGCGAGCCCTTCAGGGAGGCGAACAGCCGGCCGCCGAAGAGCAGCGCGGCTGCCAGCGAGGTGCAGGCGCCGGCCGCGTAGGCCAGCAGCAACAAGGAACTGCCCACGCTGGCGCCGTTGAGCGCTGCGCCGGTCAGGATGAGCCCGAGGATCGGCCCCGCGCAGGGCGCCCACAACAGGCCCGTGCCCACGCCCAGCAGGAGCGGCGACAGGACGGAAGACCGTGGGCGCCCCCCGTGCATCTGCGCATCGGACAGCCGCACGCCCAGGGCCACCAGCGGCCGCGCCAGGCGATCGGCGACGGACGGAAACAAGAGTGTCACGCCGAACATCGACAGCAGCGCGATCGCCGCGTAGCGCCCGTACTGGTTGAGCTCGACCACCCAGCCGCCTCCCACCGCGGCCAGCGTGGCGACGCCGGCAAAGGCCAGCGCCATGCCCAGCAGCAGCGGCAGGCCATGCGAACGGAACGGACGATCGGCGCGCGCGAACACGAAGGGAAGCACCGGCAGGATGCACGGGCTCAGGACGGTGAGCACACCGCCCAGGTAGGCCACGAGGAAGAGGAGCATGGGGGGCTTTCGGTGGGCGCGGCTTCAGGCCGCGTCGGTGTGGAGCAGCGTCACGCGCGCTTCGAGCCCGCCTTCGCTGCGGTTGGACAATTGCAGCTGCGCGCCCATCGCGGTGGCGAGTTGATGCGCGATGGCGAGCCCGAGCCCGGTCCCGCCGGTGCTGCGGTTGCGCGAGCCCTCGACCCGGTAGAAGGGTTTGAGCACCGCCTCCAGCTCGTCGGGCGGAATGCCCGGCCCGTTGTCGAGCACGGCGATGACCAGGCGGTCTGCGAGTGGCTGCACCTGCACGCGCACGTCGGTGCCGAACTTCAGCGCGTTGTCGATCAGGTTCGCGAGGATGCGCCGCAGCGCGTTCGGCCGCGTCACCATCGGCGCGCCGATCCGGCCCTCCAGCCGTACCGGCTGACCCGCGTCCTCGTAGTCGGCGACCATGCTTTCGAGCAGCGCGTCGCCGTCGATGCGCGCCGGCGGCTCGGTCGCGCCGTGCAGGGTGCGCGCGTAGGTCACGCCCTCCTTCACCAGCGCGTGCATGGCGTCGAGGTCCTGGCGGAACTTGAGCTGGTCCTGCTCGTTGTCCATCAACTCGGTGCGCAGCCGCATCCGCGTGATAGGCGTCTGCAGATCGTGCGAGATCGCCGCCAGGATCTCCACCCGCTCGGCCATGTAGCCGGCGATGCGCCCCTGCATCGCATTGAACGCGCGTGCCGCGTGCGCCACCTCGGTCGGCCCGTTCTCGTCGAGCGTGCGTGCCTTCAGGTCGGGCCCCAGTTCGTCGGCCGCCGCGGCCAGGCGTGCCAGCGGCCGCGTGGCCAGGCGGACCGCGAACCAGGCACACAGGGCCAGCACCAGGAGCTGGACCGCCAGCACCCACATCACCCAGTTCGACACCGGCATGCCGACCCGGCGTGCGTCGACCGTCACCGGGCTCCCGTCGCCGAGCCGCACCTCGATGCGCAGCCCGTCGCTCGCCGTGCTCGACTGCGCCACCTTCACCGCCTGGAAGGGCCGCAGCGCGCGGACGATCGCGTCGGCGAACGCCTGCGCCGTCGGCGTCGCGGGCGCCGGGCCCTCGACACCGCCGCCCAGCATGAAGCGGTAGTTGCGCCGCTCCAGCCGCGCCAGCCAATCGCCCCGCTCCGCTGCCGGCAGCCGGTCGAGCACGGCGATCGAACTCGCGATGTCGCGCTCGATGCCGGTCATCATCAGCTCGCGCAGCGCCATGCCGCGCTCGTAGCGGATCGCTGCGAAGGTCAGCAGTTGCGCGATCGCGAGGCCGATCACGATGATCAGCGTCACGCGCGCGAACAGCGACCGGGGGACCAGGCGGCGCAGGGTGGACATGAACGTTCAGACGAGGTTGAGCTGGACGTCGATGTTGCCCCGAGTGGCCTTCGAATAGGGGCAGGTCTGGTGCGCCGTCTCCACCAGGGCCCGGGCCACTTCGGGGTCCACGCCCGGCAGGCTGACGTTGAGCCGCGCCTGCAGGAAGTAGGCGCCGTCCGTCGCGCCGAGGTCGATCTCGGTGTCGACCGCCAGGTCGGCCGGCAGCTTCACCTTCTTCTGTGCGGCGGCCAGGCCGATGGCGCCGATGAAGCAGGCCGACCAGCCGGCGGCGAGCAGTTGCTCCGGGTTGGTGCCGCGGCCGGCAGAGCCGGGTGACGAGAGCTGGATGTCCAGGCGGCCGTCGCTGCTGCGGGACGCGCCTTCACGGCCGCCCGTGGTGCGGGTCTTGCCGGTGTAGATCACTTGATCGATGCGGGTCATGGTGGATTCCTTCATTCCTTCGGTAGGCAGGGTGGTTGAGAACTGACGAAGGAATTGTTGGGGCCGGCCCTCTGGAATGAAGCGGTCTTCGTATGCGCGTGTATCCGGGGCGCAGCCCGCTACAGTAAATTTCACTGCGGGCCGCTGCGGCCTGGAAGCGGCGCTACATTGCGGGCTCGATGCCCGTCCAGCGAGGCCGCCATGACCACCCGCCCTTCCGACCACATCCTCATCGTCGACGACGATCGCGAGATCCGCGAACTGCTCAGCACCTACCTGGTCAAGAACGGCCTGCGCGTGGTGGCCGTGCCCACCGGGCGGCACATGCGGGCGGCGCTGGAAGAATCGGGCCCCTTCGATCTGATCATCCTCGACCTGATGCTGCCCGGCGAGGATGGCCTGACGCTGTGCCGCGACCTGCGCACGGGCAAGCACAAGGCGATTCCCATCCTCATGCTGACGGCGCGCAGCGAGGAAGCCGATCGCATCCTCGGCCTCGAGATGGGTGCCGACGACTACCTCGCCAAGCCCTTCTCCGCCCGCGAACTGCTGGCGCGCATCCGCGCGGTGATGCGCCGCACGCGCGCGCTGCCGCCCAACATGCGCTCCACCGAGTCGGCCCGGACGCTGGCCTTCGGCGACTGGCAACTGGACACCGTCGCCCGCCACCTGGTCGACGCCGGCGGCACGCTGGTCCCCCTGAGCGGTGCCGAGTACCGGCTGCTGCGCATCTTCCTCGACCATCCGCAGAAGGTGCTGAGCCGCGACCAGTTGCTGAGCCTCACCCAGGGCCGCGAGGCGGAGCTGTTCGAGCGCTCGATCGACCTGCTGGTCAGCCGCTTGCGGCAGCGGTTGCGCGACGATGCGCGCGAGCCGCGCTACATCAAGACTGTGCGCAGCGAGGGCTATGTCTTCGCATCGGGGGTGGAGGCGGTGGACTAAGGTCCCCTCGCCTGAGGCAGTCCTTCATAGGCACGCGGGCGCCTGTCCGGCTGCATGCGTTGCCGGGCCGTGATCGCATGGCAGCTCAGCGGATGGCGGATCTCGTGCGAGATGCCGCCCGCCAGGAAGAGCAGGGCGAACCAGATCTTCTTCATGTCATGAACCCGATGGTGACGGCTGTGACGGCGCCGGCTGCGCCAGCAGCGCCTGGATCTTCTTCTCTGTCTCGCCATAGCGCCCTTCGCCGAAGTGCGAGTAGACGATCTTCCCTTGCTTGTCGATCAGGTAGACGGCCGGCCAGTACTGGTTGTTGAACGCCCGCCAGGTCGCGTAGCTGTTGTCCTGCGCCACGGCATGCTGGATCTGCAGGCGCTTGACCGCGTCCTGCACGTTCTTGGTCGACTTCTCGAAGGCGAACTCCGGCGTGTGCACACCCACTACCACCAGGCCCTGGTCCTTGTACTTCTGGTGCCATTCCTTGACGTAGGGCAGGTGGTTCAGGCAGTTGATGCAGGTGTAGGTCCAGAACTCGACCAGCACCACCTTGCCGCGCAGTTCGTCGAGCTTCAGCGGGGGCGAGTTGATCCAGGTGTCGATGTTCTGGAAGTCGGGGGCCTGGCGGATTTCGCCCGCCGGCAGTTCACCGCCAGTCCCCGGCGTGGCGAAGCCGAGGACGGCCACCGAGGCGGCAGCGGCCATCGTGAGCGGCAATGCGATGGATCGGATGTTCATGTCATGACCTCGTGGCGGTGGAATGGCTGCATTCTTCGACGTCCGCGGCGCGCGCGAGCGGATTGCGTATGCCTCTGTATCCGCGGGAGGCAGGCATACAGTGCGTTTCGCATCCGCTCACCGGCATCTGCATCGACAACTTCGGTGCCGGGCCCGCGCCGGTTACGGGTTTGCAGGATCAGGCAAGAAGCGTCCGCGAATCGGCTAACGCTCCGCGGCCTCGCGTTCCTAGACTTCCCTCCCATCACCGCGACAACTGCGTCGCAGGCGCTTCATCGAGGAACGGAATATGTCGGGAATCCAGGACAAAGTTGTCGCCATCACCGGGGCCAGCAGCGGCATCGGCGCGGCCACCGCCAGGCTGCTGGCCCGGCGCGGGGCCCGCGTGATGCTGGGGGCACGCGGCATCGGCCGCCTCGACGCACTGGCACGCGAGATCACCGAGGCCGGCGGCACGGCCCACTACCAGGCGCTGGACGTGGTGCGACCCGCCAGCATGCAGAACTTCATCGACGAGGCCCAGGCGGTCTTCGGCCGGATCGACATCCTGATCGACAACGCGGGCGCGATGGCCACGGCCCCGGCCCGGTTGGCCGATGCAGGCGTGACCGTGTTCTCGCCCGAGGATCTCGCACGCGCCGTCGGCGCCATCTTCGAGTTCGCTGAAGTGGACACGGAGATGGAGACGCTGGCCACCGCCACCGGTTAGGGCCGCCGCAGCCTCTCCGGACCGAACGCGGCATGCGCGGCATGCGCGCGCTGGCACGCCGCTTGCATCACATCTTGTACACAAGACAGGATGCTTGACGATGGTGCATGAAGCAGCAGCCCCGTTTCGCGGCGTGGCCCGGATGCAGGACCCGCCCGCCGGCGCCGCCAACGCCTGGATCGCACGCCTGGACACGCCCCTGGCCGGCGCGGCGCAGGGCCCCTTGGCGGGCTTGCGCTTCGCCGCCAAGGACAACATCGACGTGGCCGGCGTGCCGACCACCGCCGGCTGCGCGGATTTCTCGCGCACGCCGGTGGCCCACGCCCATGTGGTGCAGCGCCTGCTCGATGCCGGTGCAAGCGTGGCGGGAAAGACCAACCTCGACCAGTTCGCCTGCGGCCTGAACGGCACGCGCTCGCCCTACGGCGCAGTGCCCAACAGCTTCGATGCGCGCTACGTCGCGGGCGGCTCCAGCTCCGGCTCGGCCTTCGTGGTGGCCACGGGCGAGGTGGACTTTGCCCTCGGCACCGACACTGCAGGCTCGGGTCGCGTGCCGGCCGGCCTCAACAACATCGTGGGCCTGAAGCCCTCGCGCGGATTGATCAGCGCGCGCGGCGTGGTGCCGGCCGCCCAGAGCGTGGACTGCGTGTCCATCTTCGCGCCCACCGTCGGCATGGCATGGCGCGTGATGAAGGCGGCGATGGGCTTCGACGCCGCCGATCCTTACTCGCGCCGGCTGGTGCTGGCGGCGCAGCCCCTGCCGGCGCGCTTCCGCTTCGGCCTGCCGCGCTCGCCGCGCTTCTTCGGCGATGCGCTCTCGCTGGCCGCCTTCGAGCAGGCGGTCGCGCAGATGGTGGCGCTCGGCGGCACGCCCATGCCCATCGACTACACGCCCCTGGCCGAGGCCGCGGCCATGCTCTACGACAGCGCCCTCGTGGCCGAGCGCTACGCCGCGGTGCGCAGCTTCTTCGACGGCCACCAGAACCGGGTGATCGAACCCGTGCGCAGCATCCTGGCCGACGGCCGCCGCTACAGCGCCGCCGACTACGTCGAGGCACGCACCCGCCTTCAGGCGCTGGCCCGGCGTGCCGAGGCCCTGTGGGAGGGCCTCGACCTGCTGGTGGTGCCCACCTTTCCCTCCCACTACACCATCGACGCGATGCGCGCCGCCCCGGTGGTCCTCAACCGCAACCTGGGCGAGTACACCAACTTCGTCAACCTGCTGGACTACGCCGCACTGGCCGTGCCCTCGGGCCTGCGGGAGGACGGGCTGCCCTTCGGCATCACTCTGATCGGCCCCTGCGGCAGCGACCTGCAACTGGCCGGGCTGGGGCAGCGCTTTCATCACGCGACCGGCCTCACGCAGGGCGCCACCGGCCGCCCCTTGCCCGCGCCCGAGCCGCTGCCGCTGGAGGCGGCCACGCCCACCGTGCAGATCGCCGTCGTCGGTGCCCACCTCTCGGGCATGCCGCTGAACGGGCAGCTCACCGAGCGCGGCGCCATCCTCGCCGCGCAGACGGCCACGGCGCCGCACTATCGGCTGTACGCGCTGCCGGGCACGGTGCCGCCCAAGCCCGGCCTGGTGCGCGTCGCACCGCCGGACGGCGCGGCCATCGCCGTCGAGGTGTGGCAGATGCCGCTGGCGCACTACGGCAGCTTCGTCGCCCTGATCCCGGCGCCGCTGGGCATCGGCACGCTGGAGCTCGCCGATGGCAGCCGTGTGCAGGGCTTCCTGTGCGAGCCGCTGGCGCTCGAAGGCGCAGAGGACATCACCCGGCTCGGCGGCTGGCGCCGCTACATCGAATCCCGCGAGGCATGACATGGTGCTTTTCCATGCGCATTGCCTCCTCCGGCCCCTCGCAGCGCTGCCGCGGCCGAAGTTGCTGCTGCTCGCCAAGCGGCCGACCCGCGTGGCCGAGATCTTCGCGCGCGGCGATGCATGGCCGCGCACGGTCGAGACCTTGCGCGCGCCCAGCTTGGTCGCGGCGAAGAAGCAGAGCCTCGAAATCTTCCGGCGCGAAGTCCGTCGATGAAATGGCTCCCTGGCATGGTCTTCGCGTGATCCAAGGCGGAGAAGCTGTGAACGAAGGACGGCACGACATGACGCCCAAGACGATCGAAGCCTATGTCGACGCGGCGGCCGCCGCGCTCGACCTGCCCCTGCGCCCGGACCACCGCGCCGGCGTGCTGCGCTACCTGGCCCTGGCCGCGGAGTTCGCGGCGGTGGTCGAAGCGGTGCCGCTCGATGCGCACGACGAACCCGCGGTCCACTTCACGCCGGTGGTGCACACGGAGTGGTCGGAATGACGCCGGCGGCCCTGCTCCTGAAGGATGCCGCGGCCATGGCGCAGGCCGTGCGCTCCGGTGCCGTGAGCGCGGTCGCCCTGGTGCAGGCCAGCCTGGACCGCATCGCGGCCACCGACAGCCGCATCAACGCCTTCACCGGCGTGATCCGCGAGCGCGCCTTGCGCCGCGCCGGGCAGGTGGATGCCTCGCTCGCGTCCGCGCACGGCGTGCGCACCGGCGAGCTGCCGCTGCTGGGCGTGCCCTTCGCGGTCAAGAACCTGTTCGACATCGCGGGGCTGCCCACCCTGGCCGGCTCGAAGATCGAGGCCGGGCGCGAACCCGCACGCGGCGATGCCACCCTGGTGCGCAGGCTCGAGCGCGCGGGCGCCGTGCTGGTGGGCGCGCTCAACATGGACGAGTACGCCTACGGCTTCACGACCGAGAACAGCCACGTGGGCGCGACGCACAACCCGCACGACCTGGATCGCATCGCGGGCGGCTCCTCCGGCGGCTCCGGCGCGGCGGTCGCGGCCGGGCAGCTGCCACTCACGCTGGGTTCGGACACCAACGGCTCGATCCGCGTGCCGGCCTCGCTCAACGGCGTGTTCGGCCTCAAACCCACCTTCGGCCGCCTGCCGCGCACGGGCAGCTACCCCTTCGTCTCCAGCCTGGACCACCTGGGCCCCTTCGCGCGCACGGTGCGCGACCTCGCGTTGGCTTACGACGCGATGCAGGGCCCCGAGCGGCTCGGGCCGCGCGACCCCGGCTGCGCGCAGCGCGACATCGAGCCGGTCACGCAGAGCCTGACGCGCGGCGTGCAGGGGCTTCGCATCGGCGTGCTCGGCGGCTGGTTCCGGCAGCACGCGCAGCCCGAGGCGCTCGCAGCGGTGGACACGGTGGCGCGGGCGCTCGGCGCCAGCCGGATGGTCGAGCTGCCGATGGTCGAGGCCGGCCGCGCCGCGGCCTTCCTCATCACCAATGCGGAGGGTGCCGCGCTGCACCTGGAGGACTTGCGCGCGCGGCCGCAGGACTTCGAGCCGCTGTCACGCGACCGTTTCCTGGCCGGCGCGCTGCTGCCGGCGGCCTGGGTGGCGCGTGCCCAGCGCGTGCGCCGCCTCTACGCCGAGCAGTCGGCCCGTGTCTTCGAACGCTTCGACATCCTGCTGGCCGCGGCCACCCCCTGCGCCGCCACACCGATCGGCGCGGAGTGGATCGAGCTGCACGGCCGGCGCATGCCGCTGCGCCCCAGCCTGGGCGTGCTGACCCAGCCCATCTCCTGCCTCGGCCTGCCCGTGTGCGCGGTGCCGGTGTGGGGTGCGCACGAGCGGCTGCCGATCGGCGTGCAGGTCATCGGCGCGCCCTGGCGCGAGGACCTGGTGTTGCGCGTGGCCGCCGCGCTCGAATCCGCAGGCGTGGTTCAGGCACCGGTGGCGAGGCTCGCATGAAAGACGCCACGACGCCTTCCGTCAACCTGCCCGAGGTGCTGGCCGAGGTCGAGGCCGCCTTCGCGCGCTACGAGGACGCGCTGGTCCACAACAAGGTCGAGGTGCTCGGCGAACTCTTCTGGGACAGCCCGCACACGCTGCGCTACGGCGCGACCGAGAACCTCTACGGCTACCCGGCCATCCAGGCCTTCCGCGCGGCGCGCTCCGCGCAGGGCCTGGCGCGCCGGGTGCTGCGCACCGTCATCACCACCTACGGCCGCGACTTCGCGACGGCGAACTGCGAGTTCCAGCGCGAGGGCAGCACCAGGACCGGCCGCCAGAGCCAGACCTGGATGCGCACCGCCCAGGGCTGGCGCGTGGTGGCTGCGCACGTGAGCTTCATCGAAGCTGAATCCCCGACCCCTTCCACTCCCGGAGCACACCCATGAGCCAGTTGAACCGCCGCGAATCCATCCAATCCCTTGCCGCGCTCGCCTCCGCGTCCACCCTCGCTGGCTGGAGCGCACTGGCCCGCGCGCAGAAGCCGCTGACCGTGGGCGTGATCTACGTCGGCCCGCGCGACGACTACGGCTACAACCAGGCGCACGCCCAGGCCGCGGCCGAGTTGAAGAAGCTGCCCGGCATCAAGGTGGTCGAGGAAGAGAACGTGCCCGAGACCGCGGCCGTGCAGAAGACCATGACCGGCATGATCGCGCAGGATGGCGCGAAGCTGCTGTTTCCCACCTCCTTCGGCTACTTCGATCCGCACATCCTGGCGCTCGCGCCCAAGAACCCGGAGGTGCGCTTCTCGCACTGCGGCGGCCTGTGGGCCGAGGGAAAGCATCCGAAGAACGTGGGCAGCTTCTTCGGCTACATCGACGAGTGCCAGTACCTCAACGGCGTGATCGCCGGGCACATGACCAAGAGCAACAAGATCGCCTTCGTGGCTGCCAAGCCGATCCCGCAGGTGCTGCGCAACATCAACGCCTTCACCCTCGGTGCGCGCTCGGTCAAGCCCGGCATCACCTGCAGCGTGATCTTCACCGGCGACTGGTCGATGGCGGTGAAGGAGGCCGAGGCCACCAACAGCCTGGCCGACCAGGGCTGCGACGTCTTCACCATGCACGTGGACGGCCCCAAGGTGGTGGTCGAGACCGCGGCCAAGCGCGGCAAGATGGTCTGCGGCTACCACGCGAGCCAGGCGAAACTGGCGCCCAACGCCTACCTCACCGGCGCGGAGTGGAACTGGCTCACTGCCTACAAGGCCGTCGTCGAGGCGGCGCAGTCCGGCAAGCCGCATCCCAACTTCCTGCGCGGCGGGCTGAAGGAAGGCTACGTGAAGATGTCGGCCTACGGACCGATGGTGAGCGACGCGGCGAAGAAGAACGCAGAGGACACCAAGGCGAAGATGCTCGCCGGCAGCTTCGATATCTTCCAGGGTGGGCTGAAGGACAACAAGGGCGCGGTCGTCATTCCTGCGGGCAAGGCGCTCAAGCAGACCGACCTCGAACTGGAAAAGATGAACTACCTGGTCGAGGGCGTGGTCGGTTCCGTCGGCTAGGCATGAAGCGCTCCCCCAGGCTCCCCCACTTCGTGTGGTCCGCCAACCCCCTCACCGGGGGCGCACCCAGCGGCCCGGCGAAGCCGGTTCCACGGGTGCTCCCGAACAGGCCCGGCTTCGCGGCCTCGTGTTTCATGCGTCACGGGTCTCGCGATCGCGTGGTGGAGAACTGGGTGTCTGCCCGACGGCTTTTCACTCGCTGCGTCCGTGCAACTCCATCCCCCGAGGGGGAGGCCGGCATCTTCTCGGGTCCGTTATGTCCAATGCACTGAAGGAAGCCGCCCTGCCGGTGTTCGCCATCGCGGCGGCGCTGCTGCTGTTCGGCGTCTTCGTCTGGTTCGCCGGTGCCAGTCCGCTGGAGGTCTGGGTGATCCTGTTCAAGGGCGCCTTCGGCGACTGGTTTTCCTGGCAGAACACCCTGCAGCGCGCCGCGCCGCTGATGTTGACCGCGCTGTGCGTGGCGATCCCCGCGCGTGCCGGGCTGGTCATCATCGGCGGCGAGGGCGCGCTGGTGCTCGGCGGCCTGGCCTGCGCGGCCGTGCCCTACGTGCTGCCGCTGCCGGGCAACGCGCTCGGTTCGCTGGCCTTGTGCATCGCCGGCGCCCTCGCGGGGGCGCTGTGGATCATGCTGGCCGGCTGGCTGCGGCAGTACCGCGGCATCAACGAAACCATCAGCAGCCTGCTGCTGGCCTACGTGGCGATCGGGCTCTTCAAGCACCTGGTGGAAGGCGTACTGCGCGACCCGGCGAGCCTGAACAAGCCCGCCACCCGTTCGCTGGCCGAGGGGCTGGGCATCGGCGGCATCGGCGGGTCGGACGTGCACTGGGGGCTGGTGATCGGCATCGCCGCCTGCGTGGTCGCAGGCCTGTGGCTGCGTGCCACGGCCTCCGGCTTCGCGGTGCGGGTGGTCGGGGGCAACCCGCGCGCGGCCCAACTGGTGGGCCTGCCGGCCAGCCGGCTGATCCTCGCGGCCTGCGGCATCGGCGGCGCCTGCGCGGGCGTGGCCGGCGCAGTGGAGGTGGCCGCGGTCCACACCAATGCCAACGCCTCGCTGATCGCGGGCTATGGCTACGCGGGCATCCTGGTGTCCTTCATCGCGCGCCACAACCCGCTGGCGGTCATCCCGGTCGCGATCCTGTTCGGCGGATTCGGCGCGGCGGGCAGCCTGCTGCAGCGGCGGGTGGGCCTGCCCGATGCCTCGGTGCTGGTGCTCCAGGGCATGGCCTTCGTGCTGATCCTCGCGAGCGAGGGCCTGCGAATGGTCGACTGGAAGAAGCTGCTGAAGCGCCACGCCGCGCCGCTGCCCGAGCCGCCGTTGCGAAAGGAGCCCGCATGACCGCGGACCCATGGATCGCCCTCGCGGCCGGCATCGTCGGCGGCGCGTTGCGCGTCGGCGTGCCCTTTCTGTTCGTGAGCCTGGGCGAGTGCCTCACCGAGAAATCGGGCCGCATCAACCTCGGCCTGGAGGGCGTGCTCGTGCTGTCGGCCATGGCCTCCTTCGGGGGAGCCTGGCTCACGGGCTCGGCCTGGCTGGGCGTGCTGATCGGCGCGGCGGCGGGGGCCCTGCTCGCGCTGCTGCACGGGCTGTTGTGCTCGCTCGACGGCGTCAACGACGTGGCCACCGGCATCGCGCTGATGCTCTTCGGCACCGGGCTGGCCTTCTACCTGGGCAAGCCGCTGATCCAGCCGCAGGCGCCGCAGCTGCCGGCCATCCCGCTGGGCGACTGGAGCGAGAACCCGGTCGTGCGATCGGCCCTGCAGGTGAACGCGCTGGTGCCGTTGGGCATCGTGCTCGCCATCGCGATGGGGTGGGCCTTCGCGCACACGCGCATCGGCCTGCTGGTGCGCATGGCGGGCGACTCGGCGAACGCGACGCGGGCGCTGGGCTATTCAGTGGCGGGGCTGCGCATCGCGGCGACCACGGCCGGCGGCTTCATCGCCGGGCTGGGCGGCGCCTCGCTCACGCTCTTCTATCCGGGCAGCTGGAACGAAGGCATCTCCAGCGGGCAGGGCCTGATCGCGGTGGCGCTTGTCATCTTCGCGCGCTGGAGCCCGCTGCGCTGCATCGGCGCCGCGCTGCTCTTCGGCGGTGCCGGCGCCATCGGACCGGCGCTGCAATCCATCGGCGTGGGCTGGGGCTACCACCTTTTCAATACGGTGCCCTATGTGCTCACGCTGCTGATCCTGGTGCTCACCTGCAGGCCGGGCAGCGTGGCTGCCGGCAGCCCGGGCGAGCTGTCTTCCACCCGTTGAACCGACCCGCCATGAGCAGCACTGCCGAGCGCTATGTTTCCGCCGACCCTTATGCATGGCCCTACAACGGCGCGCTGCGGCCCGACAACACCGCGCTGATCGTGATCGACATGCAGACCGACTTCTGCGGCACGGGCGGCTATGTCGACGTGATGGGCTACGACCTCTCGCCGGTGCAGGCGCCGATCGAGCCCATCGCGCGCACGCTGGCGCGGCTGCGGGCGCTGGGCTTCGGCATCATCCACACGCGCGAAGGCCACCGGCCGGACCTGGCCGACCTGCCGGCCAACAAGCGCTGGCGCTCGCGGCAGATCGGCGCCGGCGGCGTGGGCATCGGCGATGCGGGGCCCTGCGGCCGCATCCTGGTGCGCGGCGAACCCGGGTGGGAGATCATCCCCGCGCTGGCGCCGCTGGCCGGCGAGGTGGTGATCGACAAGCCCGGCAAGGGCTCCTTCTATGCCACGGACCTGGATCTGGTGCTGCGCACGCGCGGCATCGAGAACCTGATCCTCGCCGGCATCACCACGGACGTGTGCGTGCACACCACGATGCGCGACGCCAACGACCGCGGCTTCGAATGCCTGCTGCTGTCGGACTGCACCGCGGCGACCGACCACGGCAACCACCTGGCGGCGCTGAAGATGATCACCATGCAGGGCGGCGTGTTCGGCGCGCATGCCACGTCGGCCGCGCTGCTCGAAGCGCTGGCCGCCATGTAGAGGGGGAGTCTGGCTCATGGACCACCCCGCTGTTCACCCGATCGGCGCGCTGCCCGCCGCCAACGGCGCGCTCGCGCTGGACACCTATCGCCTGAGCAAGCGCTTCGGCGATTTCACCGCGCTGGACAACGTGAGCCTGTACGTCGAACCCGGCAGCGTCCATGCGCTACTGGGCGAGAACGGCGCCGGCAAGAGCACGCTGGTCAAGTGCGTGGCCGGCTTCCAGCGCGCAGAGGAGGGCAGCATCCTCATCGATGGGCGCGAGCAGGACATCGCCAACCCGGTGGTGGCGCGGGCGCTCGGCATCGGCATGGTCTACCAGCACTTCACGCTGGCACCGGGCATGACGGTGGCGGAGAACCTGCTGCTGGCCGGCGGCCGCACGCCCGCGCTGATCGACTGGAAGCGCCAGCGCGCCGAGCTGGAGGACTTTCTGGCGACCACGCCTTTCCGCTTGGACCTGGACCGGCACCCTTCGGCGCTCGCGGCCGGCGAGAAGCAGAAGCTCGAGCTGCTCAAGCAGCTTTACCTGAAGCCGCGCCTGCTGATCCTGGACGAGCCGACCTCCGTGCTGACGCCGCAGGAGGCGGACGAGGTGCTGGGCCACGTGCGGGCCTTCGCGCGCAGCGGGCTGTGCACCGTGCTGATCATCACCCACAAGTTCCGCGAGGTGATGGCCTATGCGGACAACGTGACGGTGCTGCGGCGGGGCAAGGCGGTGCATCACTGCCGGGTGGACCAGACCGATCCGTCACGGCTGGCCGCCGCGATGATGGGGGAGGGCGAGGCGCCGCCGCCCGAGGGCGACGCCGTGACGGCCGACGCGGCCCGGCCCGTGCCCGCTGCGGATGCGCCGGTGGCGTTGCGGGTGCAGGGGCTGCGCGCGCAGGGCGACCGCGGGACGCTGGCGGTGCACGACCTGAGCCTCGATGTGCGCGCGGGCGAGATCCTGGGTGTGGCGGGTGTCTCGGGGAACGGGCAGCGCGAGCTGGTGGAGGCGCTGGTCGGGCAGCGTGCGCGGCTGGGCGGCGAGGTGAAGGTGATGGGGGAGCCTTACCTGGCGCGGCGCGAGGAGAACCGGCGGCTGAAAGTGCGCAGCCTGCCTGAAGAGCCTTTGCGCAATGCCTGCGTGGGTGAACTCAGCGTGGCGGAGAACATGGCGCTGCGCGATTTCGACCAGCCGCCGCTGGCGCGGGGAGGGGTGCTCGACTTCGGGGCCTGGCGGCGGCGAGCCCGGGCCTGGATTGCCGAGTATGGGATCAAGACACAAGGCGAAGGGGCGCCGATTCGCAGCCTCTCCGGGGGCAACGTGCAGCGCGCGGTCCTGGCGCGTGAGCTCGCGGGGGATATCAACGTACTGGTCGCGGCGAATCCGGTGTTCGGGTTGGACTTTGCGGCGGTGGCGGAGATTCATGGGCGCATCCGGCAGGTGCGGGCGCGTGGAGGAGCGGTGCTGCTGATCAGCGAGGACCTGGATGAATTGCTGGAGATGGCGGATCGGATCGTGGTGATGAGCGAAGGGCGGATCGTGTTCGAGACGCCGGTGGAGGCGGCCGAGCGGCATGTGCTGGGGGCGCATATGGGTGGGGGGCATCACGCTTGAACGCTGTCTTGCTTTCGCCGGTTTTGGGCTGGGTGTTGCTGGGTCTCCCTTTGGGTGAGGGCACTGGGCCTTTGCTTTGGCGTTGTTCTTGTTGTTGCTGGGGAGGCTGGGATTCGCCACGCGGGTCTTTGTTTTGGCCTTGCTGGTTGTGTGGCGCAGGAGCCGGGAATTCGCCCCGGCGGGCGACTTACTTTTCTTGTCTCGCCAAGAAAAGTAAGCAAAAGAAGGCGACCCCACTGTGCGCGTCCCTC
>NZ_BAABGJ010000009.1:145026-242186 GCF_039541515.1 Variovorax defluvii | reverse complement strand
GCCCGAAGGGCGCGTAGCGAGTTCTGCGGCGGGGCCGGTTGCGCGAGCACCGCAGGTTGCCCGTAGCGAAGCGGAGGGACGCGCACAGTGGGGTCGCCTTCTTTTGCTTACTTTTCTTGGCGAGACAAGAAAAGTAAGTCGCCCGCCGGGGCGAATTCCCGGCTCCTGCGCCAAACAACAAGCAAGGCCAAAACAAAGGCCCAAGAGCCAAATTCAAGGCTCCTGCGCCGCCCAACAAGCAAGGCCAAAGCAAAGCCCCGCACGCCAAGTCCAAGCCAAAAAAAGAACAACGCCAAAGCAAAGGCCCAGAGCCCTAACCCCACCCGAGACAGCAAGCAAGCCCAGGGTCGCCACAGGATGTCTCATAGGGCAAAGGCGCTAAGCTGCGCGGGACAATGGAGGACCTGCCCGTGGGCCATTTCGATGTCTTCAACGGAGATGCCGACGGCATCTGCGCACTGCAGCAGTTGCGCCTCGCGCAGCCGCGCGCCGCCGCGCTGGTGACCGGCGTCAAGCGCGACATCGCGCTGCTGGCGCGCGTACCCGCGCAGGCCGGCGACACGGTCACGGTGCTGGACGTTTCGCTGGACCGCAACCGCGTTGCGCTGCTCGCACTGCTGGAGCGCGGCGTGGAGGTCGACTACTTCGACCATCATTTCGCCGGCGGCCCTTTGCCGGTGCACGCGCGCCTGCGCATGACGATCGACACCGCGCCCGGCACCTGCACCAGCCTGCTGGCCGACCGGCACCTGCGTGGGCGGCATCGCGCCTGGGCCGTGGTGGGCGCCTTCGGGGACAACCTGGCCGGCCCGGCAACTGCGCTGGCCCGCGAACTGAAGCTGGGCGGTGCCGAGGTGGAGGCGCTGCGCGAGCTGGGCGAGGCGATCAACTACAACGCTTATGGCGACAGCGAGGAGGATCTGCTGCTCCCGCCCGCGCGCCTGTACGAGCGACTGCGGCCCCATGCCGACCCCCTGGCGTTCATCGCCGCGGACCCGCTGGCCGGCGAACTCTCGCGGCGCCAGCGCGAGGACCTGGCCTGCGCCGACGCGCACGCGGTGGCGCTGCCGCCGGCCGGCGCCTGGCAACTGCCCGATGCCGCCTGGGCGCGGCGCGTGATGGGCAGCTATGCCAATGCGCTTGCCCGCCGCGAGCCGCAGCGCGCGCATGCGGTGTTGCGCGAAGCCGCCTCCGGCGAGGATGTCGTGAGCGTCCGTGCGCCGCACACGGCGCCCAGAGGCGCCGAAGTCCTGTGTCGCGCGTTCGGCGGCAGCGGGCGCGCCGCAGCCGCCGGCATCGACCGTCTTCCGCGCGGACGGCGCGAAGCCTTCCTCGATGCCTTCGCGCGAGCCTTCGACACGCTCCACTGAGCTGGCAGCCATGGTGATCGCGACCACTTCGGCGCGGCGCTGGCCGACGTCGATCTGCAACATGGCAATCCCTTTCTCAGTGCCGATCCGCCTCGGTGCCGACCTACGCCGGTCATCTCGTTCGACTCACTGCTTGGCCGGGCGCGAGCCGCCGTGGCGCACGGCATCGGCAGTCCTGGCGACCGCATCCTTGGCGGCGCGTGCGGCGGCGCGCGTGGCTTCGTCCGCCTTTCCGAGTGCCTCGCGCGTCGCCTCGGCCGCCTTCTCGGCTTCTTCCCGGGTCGACTCCATCGCGCGCCGGGACGCGTCCTCCGCCTTGTCGAGGGCCTCGCGCGAGGCGGCAGCGGCCTTCCTGCCTTCCTCCGCGGCGGCGCGCGCGGCATCGCGGCTCTCATTGAGGGCCTTGCTGGCCGATGCCTCCGCCTTGGACTGGAAGCGCGTCGCGGACTCCCAGGTCTTGCGTGCTGCCTGCCGGATGGCTTCGGCCGCAGCCTTCGAGACTTTTCCTGCCGTCGCCTGACTCTTTTCCAGTGCGGCCTTCGCGTGATCGGCCGCCTTGCGCGCAGCCGCTTCTGCATCGCGTGCGGCCTTGACGGCGGCGTCCCTGGCGTGCTGTGCCGGACCGGCCGGGGGACTCAACTGACCGGGCTGGGCGTAGTCCGCGGCGAATGCCGTGGCGCTGGCGGCGAGCGCGAGCACCGCCAGTAGGTTGAGGGATTTCATACGCGTTCCTCGGGATGAAGTGGATCGAATGCACAGCATGCGATGTCGCCGGGGTTGCGGGCTTGCGCCAGCGCAAGGAGGTGCCATGGCCTGCCGACCAGCGAGCCCAGCCAAACGAGCGTCCAGGCTCGTACGGGTCGGTGACGGCAAGGGCGCCCACGGGCAGCGGCGTCGGCGCGCGGTTCGCTTGATCTGCATCATGTCGCTCCGACGCATTCCGCCTAGAGTGGCTGCCTGCCCGTGCGATACGGCGCCGCTTGATGAAACTCAATCTTCCGTCGACCGATGTGCATCCCGCCGAGCTCGCCACGCGTGCAGCCTGGCAGCCCACGGCGTCGCCGCCACCAGCGCCTGATTCCGGCCTTCTGGCGAAGCTGCGGCGCAAGGCGCCCGTGGCGCTGGCCATCCTGACGCTGATCGCCTCGGCGATCGTCTTCGGCCCGCGTCTCCTCTGGGGGCCGAGTGTCACGGTCACGCCCGTGGTGCGCGGCGATCTCGTCCAGTCGGTGGTGGCCAGCGGACATGTCGAGGCGCCTCACCGCGTGCGCATCGGCGCGCAACTGGCGGGTGAGGTGAGGGCGGTGCCGGTGGATGAGGGGCAGGAGGTCGCGGCCGGCCAGGTGCTCGTCCGGCTCGTCGATGCCGAATGGGCCGCGGCCGCCGCCCAGGCCGACGCCGCCGTGCTGCAGGCCGAAGCGCGCCTGCGGCAGGTGCTCGAGGTGCAGAAGCCGGTCGCGGAGCAGGCGCTGCGGCAGGCGGAGATCAGCGCGGAGAACGCGCGTGCACAGTGGCGCAGGAATGCGGCGTTGCGCGAGCAAGGCTTCATTGGCCAGGCCGCGCTCGACGACTGGAAGAAGACGGTCGATCTCGGCGAGGCGCTGGTGCGCTCGGCCCGGAGGCAACTTGCCAGTGCGCAGCCCGGCGGCAGCGATCACACCCTGGCGACGACGGCGCTGGCTGGAGCGCATGCTGCCGCCGCTGCCGCGCATTCGCGCCTGAACTACGCGACCATCAAGGCACCGGTGGCCGGTACCCTGATAGAACGTTCAGTGGAACCCGGCGACGCGGTGCAGCCCGGCAAGACGCTCATGGTGTTGTCGCCGGCCGGCGAGACGCAGCTCGTGGTACAGATCGACGAAAAGAACCTGGGCATGCTTGCGATCGGGCAGCAGGCAGTTGCATCGGCCGACGCCTATGCCGACCAGCGTTTCGCAGCCGAATTGGTCTATATCAATCCTGGCGTGGACGTTCAGCGCGGCTCGATCGAAGTCAAGCTCGCCGTGCCCCACCCACCGGCGAATGTCCGCCAGGACATGACCGTGTCGGTGCAGATCCAGACGGCCTCACGCAGCCACGCGCTGCTCCTTGCGAGCGACGCGGTCCGTGACGCCGATCGCGGCCAGCCCTGGGTGCTGAAGGTCGACGGACACCATGCCAGACGCCAAAGTGTCCGGTTGGGCCTGCATTCGGGCGGCCTCAGCGAAGTGATCGAGGGCTTGCAGGCCGGCGATCTGGTCGTGCCGGCGTCGACACCCGACATCTTCGAGGGCTCGCGCCTTCGGGCTCGTCCGCGGGCGAAGCCGGAACCGGAAGGCCGCGCTTCATGAAGCGCGCCCTCCCTTTCGAGTGGATCGTCGCGGCACGCTTCCTGCGTGAGGGACGCATGCAGACGGCGTTGATCATCGTCGGCATCGCGATCGGTGTGGCGGTCATCGTCTTCATGTCGGCGCTGCTGGTCGCATTGCAGGCGAACTTCATCCGCAGGGTCCTGACGGCGCAGGCGCACATCCAGCTCCTGCCGCCCAAGGAGTTGGCGCGCGTGCTCCAGCGGAGCAGCGGCGCGGCGGGGGCGCACGACGATGCGATCGTGCAGCCGCCGCTGCAGCGGATCAAGTCGATCGACCAGTGGCAGTCGATCACTGCGCAGATCCGGGAGATGCCGGGCGTGGTGCTGGTCTCGCCGGCCGCGAGCGGTTCCGCACTGGTGGTGCGCGGCGATGCCAGCCGGGCGATCAGCATCACCGGCATCGATCCGCAGGTGTACTTCCGCATCGTGACCATTCCCGACAAGCTCGTGCACGGCTCGCCGCGCCTGACGAACACCGACATCCTGATCGGCATCGACCTTGCCAGCGATCTCGGCGTGAGCGTCGGCGACAAGGTGCGCGTCTCCACCGCCGCGGGCAGAGACAACACGCTGACGGTGACGGGACTTTTCGACCTCGGCAACAAGGGCGCCAACCAGCGCACGACCTACGTGGCGCTGCGCACCGCGCAGAGCCTGCTGGGGCTGGTCGGCGGCGTCTCCAGCATCGACGTCACCGTTCAGGACGTGTATGCGGCGGAGGACATCGCCCGCCGGATCACGGCCGCCACCGGCGTGGAGGCCGACAGTTGGATCGAGACCAATGCGCAGTTCTTCACCGCCGTGCAGGCGCAGAAGACCTCCAACACCACCATCCGCTTCTTCGTCGGCTTGTCCGTGGCCTTCGGCATCGCCAGTGTGCTGGTGGTGTCGGTGGTCCAGAAGTCGCGCGAGATCGGCATCCTGCGTGCGATGGGCATTTCGCGCGGCCAGGTGCTGCGGGTGTTCCTGGTGCAAGGCGGGGTGCTGGGCCTGATGGGTTCGCTGGGCGGTTGCGCGATGGCGCTGGTGGCGCTGTGGCTGTGGCAGCGCTATGCGCGCAATCCAGACGGCACGCCATTTTTCCCGTTGGAGATCGAGCCCGGTCTGTTCTTCGCTGCGATGCTGTTCGCGACGCTCACCGGTCTGGCGGCGGCTTTCGCGCCCGCGCTGCGAGCGGCGCGCCTGGATCCCGTGGTGGCGATCCGTGGCTGAGCCGGTCGTCAGAATGCGCGGCGTTCGCAAGGCCTTCAACGTCGGCCTGCCCATCGAGACCGAGGTGCTGCATGGCATCGACCTCGATCTGGTAGCCGGCGAGTTCTGCGCGGTCATGGGGCCGTCTGGCTCGGGCAAGAGCACGCTGCTGAACATCATCGGCCTGCTGGACCGGCCGACCGCCGGTTCGCTGCGCATCTGCGGCGAGGAGACCGTGGGCCTGGACGACCGTGCGATCACCCGCCTGCGCGGGCACAGCATCGGCTTCGTGTTCCAGTATCACAACCTCCTGACGGGCTTCACGGCGCTGGAGAACGTGATGATGCCGATGATCGGCAGCGCCGGCTTCATCGACCGGGGCATGGCCGAGCGGGCAAGCGAGTTGCTCGACGGCGTGGGACTTTCGAAATGGCGCGACAACCTTGCGACCAATCTCAGCGGAGGTCAGCAGCAGCGGGTGGCGGTGGCACGCGCCCTGGCGATGAATCCACGCCTGTTGCTTGCCGACGAGCCGACCGGCAACCTCGATACGAAGGCAGCCGATGCCGTGTTTGCGCTGCTGCACGAGGCCAACCGGAAGGAGGGCATGGCGGTGCTGTTCGTCACCCACAACGCGACGCTGGCCCAGCGGTGCGACCGCATCGTGCAGGTCATTGACGGGCAGCTGCCCAATCCCTTGCGACCGGCGTGATCAGGGAGCCGAAGACCGGCCAGAGGACTGCCGCACCAAGCCGGGCCCGTGTGGCGTCCGCGCTCCGATCTGACGGGTCAGTCTCCCCGTACCACGCCTTCTCGGCGAGGATCCGCACCTCCGAACAGGCCCGTCGGTGTCTTCTGGATCGCCTGCAGGCCGCTCGTGATCTCCATTTCGCGCACCTCGGCGCCGCGTCGGCGCAGCGCCTCGACCGTGGCGGGTGCGAAGCGGTCCTTCTCCAGCAGGCTCGGGCCGTTGAGCGAGCCGAAATTCGGCAGGTCGATGGCTTGCTGGGCGTTCAATCCCCAGTTGAGCATGCCGTAGAGCGCCTTCGCCGTGAAGTGAATGATCATGGCGCCGCCCGGACTTCCGACGCTGGCGGCAAGCGGGCCGTTTCCACCGCCGGGTGCACGCTCGAAGACCAGTGTCGGCGCCATGGATGAGCGCGGCCGCTTGAGTGCTTGAACGCGGTTGGCAATGGGCCGGCCTTCGGCATCGAAGGGCGCGAAGCTGAAGTCGGTCAGCTCGTTGTTGAGCAGGAATCCTCCGGCCTTGCCCGAGCCCCCGTCCGTGAGCAGGCGTGCCCCGAAGACATCCTCGATCGTGGTCGTCATCGCCACGGCATGGCCCGCGGCGTCGACGATGCTGATGTGAGAGGTGCCGTGCTCGCGCTGTTCCGGCATGGGCGCATACGAGACCGGCATCCCACCCGGCTGACCGGGCCTCGCTGTCTTCATGCTGGGCGCACCGGGCGATGTCGCGATCAGCCCGGCGCGCTCGGCGAGGTAGGACGGCGCGATGAGGCTGGACCAGCTCCCGCCGGGTGCTTGTACGAAATCGGGATCGCCGAGGTATTGCGCCCGGTCCGCGAAGGCCAGGCGCGATGCCTCCGTGTACAGATGCAGGAAATCGGCACTCGGCGTCGGCCCCTTGCCGGGGTCGGCGCCGTCGACCAGCCCAAGCGCATGAGCGTCGGTGCGGGCCAGCATGCCGAGGATCTGCGCGACCGCGATCGCTCCCGAACTCGGCGGGGGCATGCCGCAGAGGCGGTAGTCACGAACCGCGCCGGTGCTCGTGCGCGCCGCATAGTCGCTGCAGATCGGATCGCGCTTCTTCGCTTCGTAGCGGGCCAGGTCGGAGACGCTCAGTCTGCCGGGGTTCGCCGGATGGCGGTTCACCTTGTCGACGATGGCTTGCGCCACGCTGCCTTCCAGCAACCCGCGAGATCCTTCGCGGGCGATCTTCCGCAGGATGTCGGCATAGGCGGGGTTCCTGAGCACCGTGCCCGCCTCCAGGGGCTGTCCATTGGGATAGAAGAAGGCAGCCGCAGCAGGATCCTTGCGAAGGTGCTGCTCCGCCTTGAGCTGCGTCGCCAGCCGCGGGCTGACGGCGAAGCCGTCCTCGGCGAGCTTGATCGCGGGGCCGAACAGCTGGGCCCAGGCCATCTTTCCATGTTGCCTGTGCGCCATTTCGAGCATTCGGACGGTTCCCGGCGTTCCGACGGAGCGGCCGCCGACGACCGCATCGGAAAAGGCCATCGGTTTGCCGTTGGCATCGAGGAACAGCTTTTCGTCGGCCGCCGCGGGCGCGGTCTCGCGGCCGTCGAAGGCCTCGACAGACTTGCCGCCGTAATGAAGGAGGAAGGCGCCGCCACCGATGCCGCTCGACTGAGGTTCCACGAGGCCCAGCACCATCTGCACGGCGATCGCCGCATCGACGGCCGAGCCGCCGGACTTCAGCACCTGGTAGCCGGCATCGGTGGCCAGCGGGTTCGCGGCGGCGACCGAGAACTTCGTCGTCGCCCAACCCGGCTTGGCCTGGTAGCCCGATGCGCCTTCGGGCAGGATCGGAGCGACATAGCTGAAGCCTTGGGGCTGCGGTTGCGCGCAGGCGAACAGCACTGCGATGGAGGCGGTGCCGAGCACGTGGCGAAGGGGCTTGCTCATGTCATTCCTTTCGATCCGCTCCAAAGGTGCTGGCAGGACTGCTTGGCGGCGTGGGCAACTGCCTGCATGGACGGGGAGCGATGACCGGCTGGCAGATTCGCCCCCTCGGCACGGTGTGCGACGGACTTTAGGTGAATTCAGCCCTGGGTCCAACGGGTCCACGTCGACATGCCTCTGCGCCCCGCCCGCACCGAAGGGGCGTCCGAACCTCGCGCCGTCCGACATGGGCGGGGCGCAGGGCGGGTTAGAAAAAAGCTCTTTGCACGAAGGAGAGCTTCGAATGCCCCGACAAGCACTTGCCCTTTCATCGCTGCTCGCGCCGGTGCTGCTGTGCGCCGCGAGCCTTCTCACCCCCGCGGCTTGGGCGCAGGCCGCCGGCTCCGCCGCCAGGATGGAGCGCGAGCGTGCCAGCTGCGACGGCGTCCAGCAGGACCGCGAGGCATGCCGCCGTGAAGCGGGCGCCGCGCGCCAGGAGGCGCAGCGCGGCGGGCTCGCGCCGGCCGGTGCGGCCGAGGCGAATGCGCTCGCGCGTTGTGAGATGCTGCAAAAGCCCTCGGACCGCGTGGACTGCGAAGCCCGCATCCGCGGCGCCGCCAACAGCAGCGAGAGCGGTAGTGTGATGGGGGGCGGCGTGATCCGCGAGACCGTCACGCCGATGCCTGCACCGTCGCCGGCGCGTTGAGCCATGCGCCATCCCTTCACCGCCTCCAACCCCTGGCTCAGCATCTGGCTGAGCGCGGCGAACAGCATGGCCGGCGCCGCATCCGGCTTCGCGAACGCGGAATTCCAGCGGCAGATGTCGCGGATGCAGGCCGAGATGACGCAGCAGATGCTGAATTTCTGGACCCTCCCGTTGGCGCCGCCCATCAGCGGGAAGCGCAGGAGGCGCCGCTGACGCGCGGCCTGCCCGTCCGTTCGCTCGCGCGCGGCTCGGCGGCGCCTGGGCCTACGCGCGCACGCGGCTGCTTCGAGTTGGACGAGCGGGACCGGCCTGGGACCATGAGGGGATGATTCCCTGCGACGCCGCCCGCCTGCCCGATTCACCTGGCCCCGTGCGGCCGGCTGCCGAGGCCGCACCGTCGCTTCGCTTGCGCGTGCTTCGCTGGGGCGTGCCCGCGCTGGGCCTGCTGGTCCTGGGCCTGCTTGTCTCGCACGCCCACAAGGTGGATTGGGCCGGCGCCTGGCAGGCGCTGCAGCGCTATTCGCCCTGGGTGCTGCTGGCTGTGCTCGCGCTCGCCACGGCCAGCCACGCGCTCTACGGCACCTACGACCTGATCGGCCGCCATCACACCGGCCACCGGCTGGCCCGCTGGCGCTGCTGGGCCATCGCGGTCACCAGTTATGCCTTCAACCTCAACCTGGGCTCGCTGGTCGGCGGCGTCGCGATGCGCGCGCGGCTGTATGCGCGGGCCGGGCTGGACGAGGCGACCGTCGCGCAGATCATCGGCATCAGCCTGGCGACCAACTGGCTGGGCTACGGGCTGGTGGCGGGCTGTGTGTTCGCTTCCGGGGTGCTGAAGCCGCCCTCCGGCGCGAACCTGGGCGAGGCGGCCTTCCGCGGGCTGGGCGTGCTGCTGATCCTTCTGGCGGTCGCCTACGTGGTGGCTTGCACGAAATGGCAGGGCCGGCAGTGGCGCGTGCGCGGCCGCCGGCTGGAACTGCCGTCGGCACGGGTCGCCTTGATGCAACTCGGCCTCTCGTCGGCCAACTGGGCCCTGATGGGCTGCGCCATGTACCTGCTGCTGGGCGGCAAGGTGGCCTACGTGGCGACGCTGGGGACCTTGCTGCTGGCCTCGGTGGCGGGGGTGGTCACGCCCATTCCGGCCGGGCTGGGCGTGCTGGAGGCGGTGTACCTCGCGGTGCTCGCGGGCACGGTGGGGCAGGGGCGGCTGATGGGCGCCCTGCTGGCCTACCGGGCGCTGTACTACCTGGTGCCGCTGGGCGGCGGGCTGCTGCTGTACCTGCTGCTGGAGCGGCATGCCGCCGCGCATCCGCCACCGAAGAGCGGCGGCGCGCAGGGCACGGCTGCAACCTCAGGCCCTCAGGCCATCAACCCACCACCACCTCGCTGATCTGCATGAGCGGCTTGAGGTCGGTGTAGTTGCGCACGTCGCCCAGGATTTCCTTGGCATGCGGGCCGAAGGCGGCCTGGAAGGCCTCCACCGAGTCGCAGAAGATGTGGCAGGAGGCGATGTAGGTGGGCGGCTCGCCGGGCATGCCGCCGGCCAGGCCCTTGTCGATGGTGTAGGACTTGCAGGCGTCGCCCATGCGGTTCTGGAGCATGGGCATGTGCTTGTCGCGGTAGTAGTCGTGGTCGAAACGCGCGCCGGGCGTGTTGGGGTACATGACGCTGACCTTGATCATTGTGTGTCTCCGGGGTTGGCAAGGGTCGTGAGCATAGGAGATGAGAAGGCGCGGAACAAGCGCGGCGGCAGACCCTGTTCATGAGCCGGGGATGTGAGGCGGGCGCAGCGCCACCGGCTTGGCGGACTTCTTGCGCATCCGGATGTTGAGCATCTCCACCACCACCGAGAAGGCCATGGCGAAGTAGACGTAGCCCTTGGGCACGTGGTGGTCGAAGCCCTCGGCCACCAGCACGACGCCCACCACCACCAGGAAGGACAGGGCCAGCATCTTGATGGTCGGATGGTCGGAGACGAAGCGGCCGATGGCGCCGGCGAACAGCATCATCAGCAGCACGGAGGCGATCACCGCGGCGATCATGACGCGCACGTCGTCCACCATGCCGACCGCGGTGATGATCGAGTCCAGCGAGAACACCAGGTCGACGAGCATGATCTGGAGGATGACGCTGGCGAAGGTGGCCTTGACCGCGCCGGCCTTGCCGTCGTCCTGCGCGCCTTCCATCGAGTGGTGGATCTCGGTGGTGCTCTTCCAGATCAGGAACAGGCCGCCGAGGATCAGGATGAGGTCGCGGCCGGAGATCTCCTCGCCCACGACGGTGAAGAGCGGAGCCACCAGGCCGACGATCCAGGCGAGCACCAGCAGCAGCCCGATGCGCATGAACATCGCCATCAACAGGCCGATGCGTCGCGCGAACTCGCGCCGGGCGGCGGGCAGCTTGTCCACCAGGATGGAGATGAAGATGATGTTGTCGATGCCCAGGACGAGTTCGAGCGCGGTGAGGGTCGCGAAGGCGATCCAGGCCTGGGGATCGGTCAGCAGTTCGAGCATGGTTTTCTTTCGCCTGCGCGGCTGAGGGTTTTTCGCAGAATGCCACAGCCGCGCGCGGCGGCCGCGCAAGCCGTGGTGCGCGTGAGGATATGCGCCGCGCCGCCCGGGACGGCGCGTCAGCGGCCGCGCTGCTCCCAGAAGCCGCGATGGGTGGCGATCATCTCCTCGGCCACTTCGGGCACGGGGCCGATCACCTCGATGGGCTTCTGCCCGCGCGCGAAGACCTCGCGGCAGGGCAGGGAGAGGGTGGGATTCTCCGGATGGTCGCCGGTGAGCGCGAGCAGGGCGCTTTCCTCGGCGCCGTAGAGCACGCGGCCGATGTTCGCCCAGTAGATCGTGCCCGCGCACATGGCGCAGGGCTCGAAGGTGCTGACCAGGGTGCAGCGGGCCAGGTACTCGCCGGGGTAGTTGAGGGCGGCCGTGCGTGCCAGCGTGGACTCGGCATGCTGCACCGTGTCGATGTTGCCCTGCTCGGCCAGCACCGTCTCGCCGTCGGGCGCGACCAGCAGCGCGCCGAAGGGATGCCGGCCCATGGCCATCGCACGCCGCGCGACCTGGTCGGCGCGGCGCAGCGCGTTGATTGTCTGCGCGGGCGTCATCCGAAGACCCATGTGCCAAAGTCAGGCCAGCGAACACCGCGGAACCGGCTTTGCCGGGCCGCTGGTGTTGCCCCCGGTGAGGGGGTTGGCGGACCACACGAAGTGGGGGAGCCTGGGGGAGAGCGTCATGCTTGGGAGCCGCGGTGTGCCCAGGCGGTGGTGTGCTTCTCGATCACGCTGAAGAGTTCGTACATCAGCATGGCCATCGCGCCCACCACCATCAGGCCCGCGAAGGCCAGGCCCATCTGCATGGCCGAGCCGGCGGAGATCAGCAGGTAGCCGATGCCCTCGTTGGCGGCGGTCATCTCGCTGACCGTGGTGCCCACGAAGGCCAGCGTGATCGCGACCTTGAGCGAGGCGTAGAAGTAGGGCATGGAGCGCGGCAGGCCGATCTTGACCAGCACGTCCCAGCGCCTGGCACCCAGCACGCGCAGCACGTCTTCCAGCTCGGGCTCCAGCGTGGCCAGGCCGGTGGCGATGTTGACCATGATCGGGAAGAAGCTGATCAGGAAGGCCGTGAGGATGGCCGGCCCGATGCCGATGCCGAACCACACCACCAGGATCGGCACGAAGGCGGCCTTGGGCAGGGCGTTGAAGGCCGTCATCAGCGGGTACATCGCGGCATAGGCGATGCGCGAGCTGCCGATCACGAAGCCCAGCAGCACGCCCACCACGATCGCCAGGCCGAAGCCCGCCATCGTGACCCAGAAGGTGCGCCAGGCATGGGCGGCGATGATCTCCTTGAACTCCCAGAACTGCGTCCAGATGCGCGCGGGGCTGGGGAAGATGAACTCCGACACGCCGAAGGCCGAGCAGACGAGCTGCCACAGCACGATCACCGCGACCAGGAGCAGCCAGGGCGACCAGCGTTCGAGTTGCTTGCTGTTTTTCATGGCGCGCTCATTGGGGCAAGGTGGCCGCCGCGGCGGTCGCGGGAGCGGCGGCGTGGCTGCGGATGGCACCGATGTGGCCGCGCAGCTCGAGCACGATGTCGGTGAACTCCTTGGTGTAGGTGAGCTCGAGCTCGCGCGGCCGCGGCAGGTCGATCTCGCGCTTCACCACGAAGCGGCCGGGGCTCTTGCTCATCACGTACACGGTGTCGGCGAGGAACACGGATTCGCGCAGGTCGTGGGTGACCAGGATCACGTTGAACTGCTGCTCGGCCCAGAGGTCGCGCAGGATGCACCAGAGCTCCTCGCGGGTGAAGGCGTCCAGTGCGCCGAAGGGCTCGTCCAGCAGCAGCATCTTGGGCTCGTGGATCAGCGCGCGGCAGATGCTGGCGCGCTGCTGCATGCCGCCGGAGAGCTGCCAGGGGAACTTGTCCTCGTAGCCGCCCAGGCCCACCTTCTGCAGCAGGCGCCGGGCGCGCTGCTCGTACTCCTTGCGCCTGGCCTTGAAGGTGGAGCGGTAGGGCTCGACGATCTCCAGCGGCAGCAGCACGTTGTCCACCGTCGTGCGCCAGGGCAGCAGGGAGGGCGCCTGGAAGGCCATGCCCGAGATCTTGAGCGGGCCGGTCACCGGCTGGCCGTCGATGCGGATCTTCCCCATGGAGGGCATCTTCAGGCCCGTGGCCAGCTTCATGAACGTGGACTTGCCGCAGCCCGAGGGGCCGACGATCGCGATGAACTCGCCGCGAGCCACCCGCAGGTCGATCGCCTCGACGGCGAAGTGGTTGGCGCGAAGCAGTTCCTCGTTGTAGGCGAGCCAGACGTCCTGGAAGTCGACGAAGGGCGGCGTCTGCTCGACCGCCATCACTTCTTGAGGATGTTGAGCTCGGCCGCGGGCGGCAGGAGGGCGGCGGTCCACACGGCGTTGGGGTCCACGCGCGTCTTCGTGGCGAAGGCGTCCGAGACCTGCGAGGCCATCAGCGAGAGACGGCCCGGGTCGACCACGCCGAAGCCGTCGGCACGCGCGTCGGGGCTGTTGATCACGGTGTCGATCGCCAGCTTGAGGCGGCGCGTCTCCAGGGCGCTGTCGATGATGCCGTCGCGTTTCTTGACCGACTCGATCGCGGCCGCCGGATTGGCCATCACCTCCTTCGCGCCCTTGGCGAAGGCCGAGAGGAAGGCCTTGATCGCGGCCGGGTTCTCCTTGATCAGCCTGGGCGAGGCGATGATCACGTTGCCGTAGAGCTTCACGCCGTAGTCGGGGTACTGCAGGACCACGATGTCGGACGCCTTGGCGCCGCGCGCCTCCAGGTTGAGCAGCGAGGTGAAGGTGAAGCCGGTGATGGCGTCGATGTCGCCGCGCACGAGCATGGTTTCGCGCAGCGTCGGGTCCATGGCGGTCCAGTTGACCGCGCCGATGTTGTTGGCCTTGGCGAAGATGGGGAAGGCGCGGCGGCCGGCGTCGAACACCGGGGCGCCCAGCTTCTTGCCCGCCAGGTCCGCGGGCTTGGCGATGCCGCTCTTTTTCAGCGCCATGACCGAGGCCGGGGTGTTGTTGTAGACCATCATCACCGCGACCGGCTTGTTGGGGCTGTCGGGGTTGTTGGCATGGAACTCCATCAGCGCCGCCAGGTCGGCGAAGCCCATGTCGTAGGCGCCCGAGGCCACGCGGGTGACGGTGCCGCCGGAGCCGTTGCCGGCGTCGATGCTCACGTCGAGACCCGCACTCTTGAAATAGCCCTTGGCGGCAGGGTGCAGGAAAAGGGCGGCGGGCCCTTCGAAGCGCCAGTCGAGCTGGAACTTGATGGGGGTCTGGGCATGGGCCGGGGCCAGGCCGAAGCTGAGCGCCGAAGCGGCAAGGAAGGATTGGAGCAGTTGGCGCTTGTTCATTCGATTTCTGGGTGAAGAAGTGCGGGCATTCAAGCAAATTCGGTGCCGGCACGCACTTGGTGCGAACCCTTCCGTGTGAGTTAAGGCAGTGCACGGAGGGGGATGCGCCTACAAATGAAACGCCCCGCGGGGGTGCGCCGGCGCGGGGCGTTCGTTTGGGTGCGTGGTTGATTCACGGCGCTCACGAAGGGGACGGCCCGCGCGGTCTCGCCGCATTCCACTGACGCCTGAGCAACAGAAAGTCTTGCCACCACGCTTCGTCCTTGAAACTATTCATCACGACCGGATCAATGGTCTTCTCCATCAGGGTGGCCGCACCCGCCACGGCATGGTCGGCGCGCAGATGGTGATCGAACCTGGATGGAGAGAAATCAGCTTGAAGGCTGTTCAGCGCAGATGCCATCGCTTTGTACAACCGCTTCTGGTTGAACCCGCCCCCTAAGCTCTCCATCCATTCGAGTGTCGTGCTGGCCAAGACCTTGTGGCTCAGGATCGCGCGCATGACATTGACCAAGGCCTCATCGGACAACAAAGGCTGTCCAGCCACGCGGGTGTTCAGCATCACCTTAAGAGACTCAATGGGTTTTCTCCATCCCAGAAGAGGATGATTCATCCTCTCTCTCGCTCCACCCTCCTTACCGTCCGCGGCGGCTGCATCGAAGGCTTTCGCCGAGAAAACTGAAAGAATCCCCACGCCAAACTGGCTCGAGAGATCCAGATGCAAACATGGGAGCAAGAGCAGTCTCCAGCCCGCGCGCCATTGGTCCAGATCCTGGGTGCATTTCTTCACCAGTTCTTCGTCCGGCCCGAGCTGCGCGTATTCCAAGCGCTCCAACATCGTCTTGACAGTCGGAGTTGACCGGCGGAGATCTTTTAGGTACCACTCGGCGTCGATCGTGAACAGTTCGGTGGTCCGAAGATCGACGCGATGTGCCAGGGCCTTGAACAGCGAAAAGACGGTAGCAGCGTTGAGCTCAGGTTCCAGCAACAGGTAGTCTTCCACGGCTTGCGCGACCAAGCGTTCACCCCGTGTTGTCTTCAGAATGAAATCAAGCTCGATGACATGGTCTTCATCACAAAGCGTGTTCAGCAGATCGCGCATTTGGGCGCGCAGGCTCTCGCGTGCGGCTTTGGACCCTTCGGTCAGCGACAGAATTTTCTCGGCAGCTTCGGCTCCACGCGGTGCGCCGGATTTCAAGAGATCGATGACCACCGTCATCATCGCCGAGGCGTCCTGCGCGATCCCCTCGAGAAAGATGGACTGAAGATCGATGCGCTCCGCCAGTGCCATGACCAGCGAGGCCACGGTGGCAGGGTGGTAGCGCTGCTTCAGAAGGCTGTTCGTCACGGCTTGCGCCACCAGCGCTTTGCCTTGATCCGTCCTCAGAATGAAGTCCAGCGCGAAGGGATGGTCATCGCAAAGCGTCGGCAGTGCTTCGATCGTCTGGCTGAGTGGATCATCGCCGGCTGGGAACCCGAGCTTTTCAAGCAGCACCTGGGCGAAGTGTCCTGGTGGCGATTTCGCCTGCGAGAGAAGCGTCTCGATCATTCCGGCCAGAGATGGAACACCGGTCATGGCGAGCACGGCGGCCATCTCATGTTCCATTGAAGCCTCTTGCTTCGCCGCCTCTGCATCCTTGCGTTCGATCTGCTGCGTCAGGCCTTCGATGAGCTTTTGGGTGACGACCGCGAACAGTTCTTCGGATGCCTGCTTGCGGAATGCCGCATCCCGCGAGTCGTGAATCAGCCTTGCGGCTTGGCTCAAATCCTCGGCCTCCAGGGCGTCCCGAAAGCCGAAGAACTCGTAGAACGGCGTGAGCGGCAGGCGATCCGGGCCCTCCTTGAAGTTCTGGGACATGGTCGCTTGCTCTTCAGCGACGATCGATGCTGCAGCCTTGAATTCATCCGGAAGGCGCGCGAGCAGTGTCGGTGTCAGTGCCGGGAGCAAGGTTTTGTATTGCAGCTGTTTGAGCTTGCCGAGGACGACTGGATCAGGAATCCCGCCCATGCCCAGCGACTCCCAGACGATGCATTTCATCACCACCGCGCGTGGCAGATCGGGGCCCTGGAGCTTGCCGGCGATTGTCAGAAGTGACTCGAGTTCGGCCAGGTACGCTTCCGGGTCGGCCAGCTTCTTGATCCTGTCTACGGTGATGTCCACGGCTTGGATGAGCGTCTTCTCGTCCAAGGCCTGGACCATCTCGAGGGTGAGCGGCGGAAGCCACGCTTGCAGGCTTGACGCCGTCTCGCGCGAGCAGAATGGCAGCAGCCTCAGAAATCCGGAAAAGTCCTGTCCGCGCAAGGCCTTGTGGCCGGCCGTATCCAGCGCCCGGTTCAAGGTCTTGCGGGCCTCCGCGTCTGGACACCTCTTGAGAGCTTCGGCGTGATCGGGGCACCGTTCCAGCACGAGCAGCCGCAACTCCGGCTTGACCATGCTGATCAGCGTGCAGGCCGTCTTCCACTGGCTGTGATTCACGAGGATGTCGATGGCCTCGGCAACAGGATCGAGCGCGTCTTCGCCCAACAGCGTGACCGGGGAGATGGTGCCGTAGTCGCCGAACTTCAGGCCATTGACCTGCTCCAGGAGTTCGCGCACATCTGGGTATGGTTCGATGTCGCCAAAGTACAGAGTCGGCGCAGGCCGCGCGCGCAGGTTCTGGGGCGGCCTGCCGCGCCGATTGATCGCCAGCCGCGGAGCATTCTTCGGCGGATCGCCCGGCGAGGCTTTCGAAGGAGGCGCTGCATGGGCCCCCGTCATCGGCTTGTGAAGAATCCTCGTGGCTTTGGCAAGAAGATGCATGGTGCGCGCAGGTCAGGGCGTGTATGCCATTGGGTGACATCGCTGTCCTCATGATTCCAGGGCAAAGTTCGCGCAAGAACGCTTCACTTCGACAATGCGCGACACGGGACCGCCTGCTACTTCGGCGTGGACCGGCGAAGGCACGCCTGGCATGCGATAAGCGACCCGCCGCGCGCACCGCGGCGGATCGCGCGCAGGGCGCCTTCCTACTTGGCCGCGCTCGCGTTGGCCACGGCCAGCGCCGTCATGTTGAGCACGCGCCGCACGGTGGCCGAGGGCGTGAGGATGTGGGCCGAACCGGCCGCGCCCATCAGGATCGGGCCCACCGTCACGCCGTTGCCGCCGGTCATCTTCAGCACGTTGAAGAGGATGTTGGCCGCGTCGAGGTTGGGGCAGATCAGCAGGTTGGCCTCGCCGTTGAGGGTGGTCTCGGGCAAGGCGGTGTGGCGCACGGTGTTCGACAGGGCGGCGTCGCCGTGCATCTCGCCGTCGCATTCGATGTCGGGGGCCATCCTGGCGAACAGGTCGCGCGCCTGCCGCATCTTGCGCGCCGAGGCCCGCTCGGAGGAGCCGAAGTTGGAGTGCGAAAGGAAGGCCACCTTGGGCGGCAGGCCGAAGCGGCGCACTTCCTCGGCCGCCATCAGGGCGATGTCGGCCAGGGTCTGCGCGTCCGGGTCCTCGTGCACGTTGGTGTCGGCGATGAAGAGGGTGTACTTCTCCAAGGTGAGCGCATTGAGCGTGGCGAAGCCGGGCGCACCCGGCTTGACGCCCAGGATGTTGTGCAGCACGCGCAGGTGACTGTCGAAGCGCCCGACCAGGCCGCACAGCATGGCGTCGGCGTCGCCCAGGTGGACCATCAGCGCGCCGATGGTGGTGTTGGAGCGCCGCACCATGGCCTTGGACGCCTCGGGCGTGATGCCGCGGCGCCCCATGAGCTTGTGGTAGGCCTCCCAGTAGGTGCGGAAGCGCGGGTCGTCCTCGGGATCGACCACGTCCACGTCGGTGCCGGGGCGGATGCGCAGGCCGGCCTTCTTGATGCGGCTCTCGATGATCGGCGGGCGGCCGATCAGGATGGGCTTGGCCAGGCCTTCGTCGACGGCGAGTTGGGCGGCGCGCAGCACGCGGTCGTCCTCGCCTTCGCAGTAGGCCACGCGCTGGGCGCTGCCCCGCTTGGCGGCGCTGAAGACGGGGCGCATGAACATGCCGGTCTGGTAGACGAAGCGGGCCAGGTTCTGGCGGTAGCCATCCAGGTCCTCGATGGGCCGCGTGGCCACGCCCGAGTCCTGCGCGGCCTTGGCCACGGCGGGCGCGATGCGCAGGATCAGGCGCGAGTCGAAGGGCTTGGGAATGATGTAGTCGGGGCCGAAGGCCAGCTCCTGGCCCTGGTAGGCGGTGGCGACCTCTTCGCTGATGTCGGCCTTGGTCAGCTCGGCGATCTCGCGCACGCAGGCCAGCTTCATTTCCTCGGTGATCTTGCTGGCGCCGCAGTCCAGCGCGCCGCGGAAGATGTAGGGGAAGCACAGGACGTTGTTGACCTGGTTCGGGTAGTCCGAGCGGCCGGTGGCGATGATGCAGTCCGGCCGCACTTCCTTGGCCAGCTCGGGGCGGATCTCGGGCTCGGGGTTGGCCAGGGCCAGGATGATGGGCTTGTCGGCCATGCTCTTGACCATGTCCTGCGAGACCACGCCCGGCGCCGAGCAGCCGAGGAAGACGTCCGCGCCCTTCATCACGTCGGCCAGGGTGCGCGCGCCGGTGTCGGGCTGGGCGTAGCGCGCCTTCGAGTCGTCGAAGCCGCCGGCGCGGCCCATGTAGATCAGGCCCTTGGAGTCGACTGCGAAGATGTTGGCGGGCTTGGCGCCCATGCCCACCATCACGTCCAGGCAGGCGATGGCGGCGGCGCCGGCGCCGGAGACGGCGATCTTCACTTCCTGGATCTTCTTGCCCACCAGTTCCAGGCCGTTGATCAGCGCGGCGGCGGAGATGATGGCGGTGCCGTGCTGGTCGTCATGGAACACGGGGATGTTCATGCGCTCGCGCAGCTTGCGCTCGATGTAGAAGCACTCGGGCGCCTTGATGTCCTCGAGGTTGATGCCGCCCAGCGTGGGCTCCAGCGCCGCGATGATCTCGACCAGCTTGTCGGGGTCGGACTCGGCCAGCTCGATGTCGAAGACGTCGATGCCGGCGAACTTCTTGAACAGGCAGCCCTTGCCTTCCATCACCGGCTTGGCCGCCAGCGGGCCGATGTTGCCCAGGCCCAGCACCGCGGTGCCGTTGGTGACCACGCCCACCAGGTTGCCGCGCGAGGTGAATTCGGCGGCCTTGGCGGGGTCGGCCTCGATGTCGAGGCAGGGATAGGCCACGCCGGGCGAATAGGCCAGGGACAGGTCGCGCTGGTTCAGCAGCGGCTTGGTGGGCGAGATCGAGATCTTGCCCTTGACCGGCGATCGGTGGTACTCGCGGGCGGCGTCGCGCAGCGCTTCTTCGGCGGGGGAGAGGGTGTGGGCCATCAGTGTCTCCTTCTGTTCTGGGCTCAGGGTGCGAGGCTACCGCAAACCCGGATCGGGGGAAGCCCTGTTGCGGGCCTGTTGGTGGAGGTGTGGAGACGAACGGCAGCGCGCGGCCTGGAGACCAGGCCGCGCGCTGCGGAAGGAGCAGGCGGGATCAGGCCGATGCCGCGTCCGGCGCCACCGGGTGCTGCGCCAGCGCTTCCAGCGCACGCACCAGCGCCGAGTGGTCGGCCTGGCCATGGCCGAGAGCGGCGCAGGCGTTCATCAGCTGGGCGGCGCCCGCGGTCTGCGGCAGCGCCACGCCGAGGGAGCGGGCGCTCTGCATCGCGAGGTTGAGGTCCTTCTGGTGCAGGGCGATGCGGAAGCCGGGCGCGAAGGTGCGCTTGATCATGCGTTCGCCGTGCACTTCCAGGATGCGCGAGGAGGCGAAGCCGCCCATCAGCGCCTGGCGCACCTTGGCCGGGTCGGCGCCGGCCTTGCTGGCGAACACCAGCGCTTCGCCCACGGCAGCGATGTTGAGCGCCACGATGATCTGGTTGGCCACCTTGCACACCTGGCCGTCGCCGGCGCCGCCGACCAGCGTGACGTTCTTGCCCATCTTCTCCAGCAGCGGGCGCACGCGGCCGAACACGCCTTCGTCTCCGCCGCACATGATGGTCAGGCTCGCGGCCTTGGCGCCCACTTCGCCGCCCGAGACGGGGGCGTCGACGTAGCCGCAGCCCAGGGCCTCGATGCGCTGGGCGAAGCCCTTGGTCGCGATCGGGTCGATGGAACTGCAGTCCACCACGGTCTTGCCCTTGGTGAGCGCAGCCGCCACGCCGTTCTCGCCGAACAGCACCTTCTCCACGTCGGGCGTGTCGGGCACCATGATGAAGATGACGTCGGCCTGCTTCGTGACCTCGGCCGCGTTGGCGCACACGGTGGCGCGCGAGGTGAAGGGCTCCGGCACCGGGCCGTGCGTGTTGACGAAAAGCGTGTGGCCCGCGTCGAGCAGGTGGCCGGCCATGGGGGCGCCCATGATGCCGAGTCCGATGAAGCCGATCTTCTGGGGTGCGGTGTTGGACATGCAGTGTTTTCCTTGGCTTGACTGTGTGACGTTCTTTACTGGGTCAGCGCGGTGCGCCATCCGAGGCCGGCGACGGTTTCGCCGCGCGGCTTGTACTCGCAGCCGATCCAGCCGGCGTAGCCCACCTGGTCGATGTGCTTGAAGAGCCAGGGGTAGTTGATCTCGCCCGTGCCCGGCTCGCCGCGGCCCGGGTTGTCCGCCAGCTGGATGTGGCCGATGCGGGCCATGTTCTTCGCCAGCGTGGCGCCCAGTTCGCCTTCCATCCGCTGCGCGTGGTAGATGTCGTACTGCAGCAGCAGGTTGGTCGAACCGACCTCGTCGATGAGGGTCAGCGCCTGGTCGGTACGGGTCAGGAAGAAGCCGGGAATGTCGAAGTGGTTGATCGGCTCGATCAGCAGCATGATCCCGGCGCTTTGCAGCTCCTTGGCCGCGAAGCGCAGGTTCTCGACCGCGGTCTTGCGGGCCTGGTCGGCGCTCACGCCGGCCGGCAGCTTGCCCAGCAGGCAGTTGAGCTTGGGGCAGCCCAGCGCGGTGGCGTAGTCGATCGCCATGCCCACGCCTTCGCGGAACTCGCTGACCCGGTCCGGGTGGCAGCCGATGCCGCGCTCGCCGCCCTCCCAGTTGCCGGCGGGCAGGTTGTGCAGCACCTGCTGCAGCCCGTTGGCGCGCAGCGCGGCGGCGAGCTCTTTCTTGTCGTAGGGGTAGGGGAACAGGTACTCGACGGCCTTGAAGCCGGCCTTGGCGGCGGCTTCGAAGCGCTCCATGAAGGGCAGCTCGGTGAAGAGCATCGTCAGGTTGGCGGCGAAACGTGGCATTGCTTTATGTCTCCTCTGGATTTGTTCGGGGAACACCGCGGAACCGGCTTCGCCGGGCCGCTGGTGTTGCCCCCGGAAGGGGGTTGGCGGACCACACGAAGTGGGGGAGCCTGGGGGTGAACTCAGTCCAGCATCGATGCTGCGACCGAGCTGGGGGCGTCGGCCAGGCTCTCGGCCAGCGGCTCGAATTCGTTGATGGCATCGATCTCGGTGCCCATGGCGATGTTGGTCACGCGCTCGAGCATCACCTCGATCACGACGGGGACGCTGAATTCGGCCATCAGCTTCTCGGCCCGCTCGATGGCCGGCTTGATCTCTTCCTGGCGGTAGACGCGCATCGCCTTGCAGCCCAGGCCCTCGACCACCTTCAGGTGGTCCACCCCGTAGCTGCGCTCGACGCCGCTGTCCTCGCCGGCGTTGATGTTCTCGAAGCCGAGCTGGACGCAAAAGTCCATCTCGAAGCCGCGCTGCGCCTGGCGGATCAGGCCGAGGTAGGAGTTGTTGACCACGATGTGGATGTAGGGCAGCTTGAACTGCGCACCCACCGCGAGCTCCTCGATCATGAACTGGAAGTCGTAGTCGCCCGAGAGCGCGACGATCTTGCGCGACGGGTCGGCCGCGCGCACGCCCAGGGCGGCGGGGATCGTCCAGCCCAGCGGGCCGGCCTGGCCGCAGTTGATCCAGTGGCGCGGGTTGTAGACGTGCAGGAACTGCGCCGCGGCGATCTGCGACAGCCCGATGGTGCTGACGTAGCAGGTGTCGTTGCTGAAGTTGCGGTTCATGCACTGGTACACGCGCTGCGGCTTCATCGGCACGTCGTCGAAGTTGGTCTTGCGCAGCAGGGTCTTCTTGCGCTCCAGGCAATCGCTGGCCCAGGCCTGGCGGCTCGGCAGCTGGCCCTTGGCCTTCATCTCCTCGGCGACCTCGACGAAGAGCTGCAGCGCGGCCTTGGCGTCGGAGACGATGCCGAAGTCCGGCGTGAACACGCGGCCGATCTGCGTGGGCTCGATGTCCACGTGCACGAAGGTGCGGCCCTTGGTGTAGACCTCGACCGAGCCGGTGTGGCGGTTGGCCCAGCGGTTGCCGATGCCCAGCACGAAGTCGGACGCCAGCATCGTGGCGTTGCCGTAGCGGTGGCTGGTCTGCAGGCCGCACATGCCGGCCATCAGCGGGTGGTTGTCGGGGATGGCGCCCCAGCCCATCAGCGTGGGGATCACCGGCACGCCGGTGGCTTCGGCGAAGCGCACCAGCAGGTCGCTGGCGTCGGCGTTGATGATGCCGCCGCCGGCCACGATCAGCGGGCGCTCGGCCGCGTTCAGCATCGCGATGGCCTTCTCGATCTGGGCGCGGGTGGCGGCCGGCTTGTAGGGCGTGAGCGGCTGGTAGGTGTCGATGTCGAACTCGATCTGCGCCATCTGCACGTCGAAGGGCAGGTCGATCAGCACCGGGCCCGGCCGGCCCGAGCGCATCAGGTGGAAGGCCTGCTGGAACACCTGCGGCACCTGGCCCGGCTCGCGCACGGTGACGGACCATTTGGTGACCGGCTTGGAGATGGACTCGATGTCCACCGCCTGGAAGTCTTCCTTGTAGAGGCGGGCGCGCGGCGCCTGGCCGGTGATGCACAGGATCGGGATCGAATCGGCCCAGGCCGAGTAGAGGCCGGTGATCATGTCGGTGCCCGCCGGGCCCGAGGTGCCGATGCACACGCCGATGTTGCCGGCCACCGCGCGGGTGTAGCCCTCGGCCATGTGCGAGGCGCCCTCGACGTGCCGCGCCAGGATGTGCGCGATGCTGCCCTGCTTGCGCAGCGCCGAGTACAGCGGATTGATGGCGGCGCCGGGCACGCCGAACGCCTGCGTGACGCCTTCTCTTTCCATCACCAGAACGGCGGCCTGGGCCGCGGTCATCTTTGCCATGTCGAAGTCTCCTTGGGTATGGCGTGACTGTAGGAAGACGGGGGCCTTCGCAGAAGGCGGCGCCGGACCATAAAAGCTATTCCTGGGTGGAATAAGTGGTCCGGGCGGAGATACCATCCGCGCCATGGATCGACTCCTGGCCATGGAAATCTTCGTGCGGGTGGTGGAGACGGGCAGCTTCTCCAAGGCCGCGCGCGAGTTCAACACCACCCAGCCCACCGTGACCAAGCAGGTCGCGGCCACCGAGGCGCGGCTGAAGGTGCGGCTGCTCAACCGCAACACCCGCGGCGTGAGCCTGACCGAGGCCGGCTCGCTGTACTACGACAAGTGCAAGACCATCGTGCGCGAGGCGGAGGAGGCCGAGCACATCGTGCGCCGGCGCGAATCGCAGGCCCAGGGGCTGCTGCGCATCGGCACCTCGGTCGCCTTCGGCCGGCGGGTGGTGGTGCCGCTGGCGCTGGAGTACATGGCGCGCCATCCGCAAGTGCAAGTGGACCTGAGCTTCGAGGACCGCTACGTGGACCTCATCGCGCAGGGCATCGACGTCGCCGTGCGCATGGGCAAGCTGGCCGACTCCTCCCTCGGCGCCCGTTTCCTGGGCATGAACCCCTGGGTGATGGTGGCCGCGCCGGCCTACCTGAAGAAGCACGGCACGCCCAGGCGCGCGCAGGACCTCAGCGCGCACGTGGCGCTGATCTACAGCAGCGTGGTCGGCGACGACGTCTGGCGCATGCACACGCCCAAGGGCGAGCCGGTGACGGTGCCGGTCAGCGGGCGGCTGCGCTCCAACAACGTCTCGGCGGTGCTGGCGGCCGCGCGCGAGGGGCTGGGCATCGCGCTGATGCCGCGCTACGTCGCCAGCGATTCGCTGGCAGCGGGCGCGGTGGTGGAGGTGCTGGCGGGCCACGCACTGCCCGAGCAGGAGATCCACGCCGTCTTTCCGTCGCCCAAGCTGTTGCCGGGGAAGGTGTCGAGCTTCGTGGGCTTTCTGCAGGGGCGCTTCGAGGAAGGCTGGTGGGCGCGGTAGCTCAGAGGCTTTCGATCATCCGATGCAGCGCCACCATGCCGGGATCGTCCAGCCCGATGGTCTTGTCGGCGAACATGCGGGCGCGTCCGATCCGATTGGGCTTGTAGCGAAAGGCGTCCAGGGCCGCCAGCGAGGCATCGCGGGCCACCCGGCGCGCATCGGCGCCGTCGGGCGAGGCGGCGAGGGCCGTTGCGACGGCGTGCCGGCCGTCGAGCACGGTCTTGTCGCCGAGGGTGGCGCCGCCGCGCGACGAAAGAGAAGTCACCACCTCGATCAGCATGGCCGCGAGCTCGGCGCGGGTGAGCGATCCGATGCCGGGCGGTGCGAGCTGATGCAGCTCCTGGAAATGCCCCTGGCCGCGGTCCGCGAGCTGGTGCCCCGGCTGGAGGCGGCCGGCCTCATCAAGGCGGTGCCCAAGCGGGGGCTGCAGATCGCCACGGTGGACATGAAGCTGATCCGCAACGCCTGGCAGGTGCGCGCAATGGTCGAGCGCGAGGCGGTGATCCATTTCGCGCGCTCGGCCAGCCCCGGGACCATCGAGCGCCTGATCGCATGCTCAGAAGGTGTGAACGAATCCGCCTGGTTGATCGGGCAGGGCGGGCTCGATCACAGCTTGTTCAGTCCACACGCCGCGCGATCTGGAGCAGGAAGCGCGCGTAGCGTTCGAGCGCCTGCTGCTCGGCTTGCTCCAGGCAGAGCAGGCCGCGAATGTCCTCGGGGGTGGGGCCGCAGCCGCTGCCGCACATGTGATCGCCCAGCGATTCGATCAGTTGCTCTCGCCAGGCCGCCGCCGCGCCGTGGCTGCTGGCGAGCGCCAGGCGCAGTCTTTCGAGTTCTGCCTCGTCCGACGGTGTCATGACCCACCCTACCCCTGCTAAGGAATGCTTAAGTACTAATTCCAAGGTAGCGGTTTATGGGGGTGCCGTCTATAGGCCACAAGCGGTATCGGTATCGGTGTCGGTGCCGTGGATGCGGGTTGCAGATGGCACGGCGCTCAACGCTCTTTCATGGCAGGACCGGCACCAGCACCGCCAGGCCCGCCAGAGAATGGACCACCAGCCAGAAGGCGGTGAAGTCCCGCACCCGCGCCCATCCCTGCAGCATTGCCGAAGGCCCTGGTTTGCCGGGCAGCATGTCCTGCGTCTCGACGTTTTCGCTGTAGTAGGCCGGCAGCTTGTGCGAGCAGCCCTTGCACAGGCGCACGGAACCGAGGTTGATGGTGCTGCACGCTTCGCAGACTTCGGCGGTGACGGCGCCTGTGTGCAGCATCGCAAGATCGATCAGGCTGCCGAACGCGACCTCTGCAACAGATCCTTCGTTGACGGCGGCGGTGGATGTCATGGTGACTCTCCTGAAAGATGCAATCGATCGATGCTGTGAAAAATTCACATTCTGATCCTCTTGTCCTATAGTGGGGCGCTTCCCCGTGTCGGACGGCGGCCCATATGGATGTCGATTCACTACCGGGGTAGCGCATCCTTTTCTGCATAGGAGATCCGCGTTGCACCTGCCATTGCGCGTTCTGTACGAAATCCGGTTGCGGTGGTCCGATGAAGTCCCGCAGGAGGCCCCCGGCCAAGAAGGCGGGCTGTGGTATCCGGACACGGATTGCAACAGGACGAGGCTCGACGAGGCGGTCGCCAGGGGCAACAGGCTGTATGGCGACCACACGCACTGGGTCGAAAAGCGGCAGGCCTGAGAACCTTTCGCACGGCGCTAGACTGGACGGCACCGTGCGTACCATCGACCTTCCCACCCAAGGCAAGATCCCCGTGCTCGGCCTGGGCACCTGGCGCCTGGGCGAAGACCCGGCGCTGCGCCGCGAGGAGGTGACCGCCGTGCGTGCGGCCATTGCCATGGGCTACCGTCTCATCGACACCGCCGAGATGTACGGCGAGGGCGGTGCGGAGCAGGTGGTGGGGCAGGCCATCGCCGAGGCTCTGCGCGCGGGCGAGGTGAGGCGCGAAGCGCTGTTCGTCGTCAGCAAGGTCTACCCGCACAACGCCAGCCGCCGCGGCACGCCCGCGGCCTGCGCGCGCAGCCTGGCGCGCCTGGGGCTGGACCGCATCGACCTTTATCTCCTGCACTGGCGTGGCCAGTTCCCCCTGGCCGAGACCGCCGAGGCAATGCGTTCGCTCGTGGACAAGGGCCTCATCGCGCACTGGGGCGTCAGCAACCTCGACACGGCGGACATGGAAGAACTGGCGGCGCCTGACTGTGCGGCCGATCAGGTCTACTACTCGCTCGGCGAACGCGGTCCCGAATTCAGTCTTCTGCCCTGGCTGCGCGGTCGCGGCATGCCCTTGATGGCCTACAGCCCGATCGACCAGGGCGCGCTGGCGGAGGATGCGGGGCTCCAGAACATGGCCCGGCGGCGCGGCGTGACCGCGGCGCAACTCGCGCTGGCCTGGGTCCTGGCCCAGCCCGGCGTGGTGGCCATCCCGAAGGCGGTGAGTGAAACCCACCAGCGCGACAACCTGGCCGCAGCCGCCCTCAGCCTCAGCGCCGACGAACTCGCGGAGATCGACCGCCTCCATCCGCCGCCGCGCCGCAAGAAGCCGTTGTCGATGATCTGAGTGGCCGTGCCCGCCCCTTCCGGAGCACCCGTGGAACCGGCTTTGCCGGGCCACCGGGTGCGCCCCCGGTGAGGGGGTTGGCGGACCACACGAAGTGGGGGAGCCTGAGGGAGAACCAACTAATGCGCTTCGGCCTGCTTGGCGGCAGCGATGATCGCCTCGTCGTCCTGCTTCGCACCGTTGAGGAAGAGGTTCAGCGCCACCGCGGAGATCGAGGCCAGCAGGATGCCCGATTCCACCAGCGAGTGGATCCCGTGCGGCATCCATTGCTTGAAGTTGGGCGCGATCAGCGGAATCATGCCGATGCCGATCGACACCGCGACGATCATCGCGTTGTGTCGGTTGTTCTTGAAGTCCACGCCGCCGAGGATGCGGATGCCGGTGGCCGCGACCATGCCGAACATCACCAGCCCGGCGCCGCCCAGCACCACGGTCGGCAGCGACTCCACCAGCGCCGCCATCTTGGGAAGGAGGCCGAGCACGATGAGGATGATGCCGCCGGCCACGCAGACGTAGCGGCTCTTGATGCCGGTGACCGCCACCAGGCCGACGTTCTGCGAGAAGCTGGTGTAGGGGAAGGTGTTGAACACGCCCCCGATCAGGGTGCCCAGGCCGTCGGTGCGCAGGCCGCGTGCCAGCTCCTTCTGGCCCACCTGCTTGCCGGTCATTTCGCCGAGCGCGAGGAACATGCCGGTGGACTCGATCATCACGACGATCATGATCAGCGTCATGGTGAGGATCAGGATCGGGTCGAACTGCGGCATGCCGAAATGAAAGGGCCACACCACGTCGACCCAGGCGGCCTTGCCCACCTTCTCGAAGGTCATGAAGCCGAAGATCGTGGCCACGACGGCGCCGATCACGATGCCCAGCAGCACCGAGATGTTGGCGATGAAGCCCTTGGCGTACTTCACGATCAGGAGGATCGACACCAGCACCAGCGCCGCGATGCCCAGGCCGCCGAGGTCGGCGTACTTGGGGTTGGGCACGGAGGGCACGATGGCCAGGCCCTTGGGGACGGGCGGCACCGAGCTGCCCGGCGAAGTGACCTCGGCCAGCCACTTGGCGTAGACCGGGTCGACCAGGGCGGGCGCCGTCGGGCCCACCGGGTTGCCGAAGATCCAGTTGATGCCCACGCGCATCAGGCTGATGCCGATGACCGCGATGATGGTGCCGGTCACCACCGGCGGGAAGAAGCGCAGCATGCGCGAGACCAGGGGCGCGATCAGTATCGATATCACCCCTGCGCCGATGATGGCGCCGAACAGCAGCTGCGCCCCGTTCTGGCCCGGGTTGGCGTTGGCGATCGCGACCATGGGCGCGACGGAGGCGAAGGTCACGCCCATCATCACCGGCAGGCGGATGCCGAACCACTGCGTTGCGCCCAGCGCCTGGATCAGGGTGGCGATGCCGCAGCAGAAGAGGTCGGCCGAGATCAGGAGCGCGACCTCGTCGGGGCTGAGCTTGAGGGCACGCCCGACGATCAGCGGCACGGCGACGGCGCCGGCGTACATCACCAGCACGTGCTGCAGGCCGAGGGCGGCCAGCTTGCCGGTGGGGAGGCGCTCGTCGACGGGATGGACGGTCGGCGTGGAGGCGGTGTTGGCGCTCATGCAGGGGGGACTCCTGGGTGCGTTGTCGGAAGTGTGGACGCCGCCGCACCGGGCGGCTCACAGATTTGTACGCCAAACTGTATACAGTTCAGGCGGCGCAACGTATGGCGGAAAACCCGGGGGCGGCATTGATCCGGCGGATCGCCGCGCGCTCGGCATTCAGGCCGAGTGATCGAGCCTGCGGCGCCGGAATGGTGCGCCGCAGCAAAACGGTGCGCATAAGAACGATGCGCATTTGAAAGGCATCCTGTCGGAAGCCCCGTCCTGTCACGCATCGGCGAGTTGCTCACGGTCTTTTCCACAACGTTATTCACCGGCTCGGGGGATAAATTGCCCTCGTAAAGAAGGGACAGGGAGGGGGTGGCGCACGCGGACTTAACCACAAGACCGGCTAGCAAAAATGTCACGGGCTTGCAAGGTTGTTACCGATAAGTGACAGCGCTTCCCTGGTGCATGAGCGCGGGGGTGCCCGGTCCGGGCTAGGGCGCTTCGAGGGGCCGGAGCGAGCCGAGGACGGTCGGCAGGAGTTCCGACACGGTCGGATGGATGAAGACGGCGCGCTGCACGGTGTCGACCGGCTGCCGCGCGTACATCAGCGTCAGCAGCGCATGCACCGCCTCGTCGGCGTCCACGCCGAGCAGGGTGGCGCCGACCAAGTGGCGCGTCTGCGCATCCACCAGCACGCGCAGGAAGCCCTGCTCCTCGCCTTTCTGCACCGCGCGGCCGACCCGGGACATGGGCCGCTCGCCGATCAAGGTCGGCCGCCCCGACGCCAAGGCCTCGCCGGACGTGATGCCGATACGCGCCAGCGGCGGATCGGTGTAGAGCGCGTATGCCGGAATTCGGTCGCTCAGGCGCCGCGGGTCCTTGTCGAGCAGGTTGGCGGCGACGATCTCGAAGTCGTTGTAGGCGGTGTGCGTGAAGGCGCCGCGGCCGTTGCAATCGCCCAGGGCCCAGATGCCTTCCACCGAGGTGCGCAACTGCTCGTCGACCTCGATGTAGCCGCGCGCGTCGACCCGCACGCCGGCGCGGTCCAGGCCGAGATCGTCGGTGTTCGGCCGGCGGCCCGTCGCGTTGAGCACGTGCGTGCACACGATGTCGTCCTGCTCGTCGCCGCAGCGCCAGCGCGCCGCGATGCGATCCCCCTCGGGGCGGAGGGCGAAGCACTCCGAGCCCGTGCGGATCTCGACGCCCTCGCGTTCCAGGATCTGTTGAAGGGCGCGCGCCACGTCGGCATCTTCGCGCGGCACGATCTGTGCGCCGCGTTGCAGCACCGTCACGCGGGCGCCGAAGCGCCTGAACATCTGGGCGAACTCCAGGCCGACGTAGCTGCCCCCGACCACGCCCAGGTGCTCGGGCAGGCGCTCGAGCGCCATCAGCGACGCGTTGTTCAGCACGGTGACGCCGTTGCGGATCTCGGGCGCCAGTTCGCTCGCGCGGCCGCCCACGTTCACGAAGATGCGAGGGCTGCGCAGCAGCCGCTCCCCCACGCGCACCACGCCGGCTTCCTCGAAGCGCGCATGGCCCTGGATCACGGTCACGCCCGGCATGCCCCGCACCCATTGCTCCACGTTCTGGCTGGATCGCCCGGAAATCCGGCTCTTGCGCGCCATCACCGCCGGGAAATCGACCTGCGCCCCCCCGGGCACCGAGACGCCGTATTCCGCGCCCCGCTGCAGCAGCGAGGCCACGTGCGCGCTCGCGACCATCGCCTTGGTCGGGATGCAGCCGGTGTTCACGCAGGTACCGCCGAAGCGGTGCCGCTCCACCACCGCGACGCGCCAGCCGGCTTGGGAGAGGCGGCCGGCCAGCGCGGGGCCGGCCTGGCCGGTGCCGATCACGATGGCGTCGAAGGTGTCGTCCATGGCCGGTCTCCTGGGGGTGAGCGGGCCAGTGTCTCAGGCTCGCGGCATTCCCGCCAGCGGCCTGTCGATGGTCGATCGCCTCAGGCCAGCAGGGCCTTCACCAAGTCGAGCTGGCGGTCCGGCGCATCGCCGCCGAGCTGCAGGTTGGCTTCGATGCGCGAGAGGTGCTCGGTCATGCAGTGCACCGCGGCTTCGACGTCGCCGCTGCGGCACACCTTGAGAAAGTCCGAGTGCTCGTCGGACGAGCAGTGCGGATCGTTGGAGGAGTGGTAGAGCATCGCGATCAGCGAACTGCGCGCCACCAGCTCGCGCACCAGCTCGGCCAGCGTGCGGTTGCCGGCGGCCTCGGCCAGCGCGACGTGGAAGTCGCCCAGCAGCTTTTCGCGCACGGTGCCGGTGGTCGTCGTCGCGCTGAGCGTGGTGCGCTCGAACCGGATGTGCTGCTCCAGCGCGCGGTAGTCCACCGGCCGGGCCTTGGCGACGAACAGGCGCACCACCTCGCTCTCGAGGATGCGGCGCACGCCGAAGACCTCGCGCGCCTCCTCCACGCTGGGCTTGCTGACGAAGGCCCCCTTGTCGGGAATGATCTCGATCAGCTTGTCCTTGGAGAGCGTGAGCAGCGCGGCCCGGATCTTGGTGCGGCTGACCGCGTACACCCGCCCCAGCGCCTCCTCGCGCAGCCAGGTGCCGGGCGGCAGGCGCTTCTCGACGATGGCGGTGGCGATGTCCTGGGCGATGCTTTCGATGGTGGCGCTCTTGTCGGGCGCGGCGGATGCGGCAGGCGCGGCCGTGAACGGATTGGCGGAGGCTTTGGTGACGCGGGGCATGGGGCGATTGTGGACGGACCGGGCCGGCGCTGTGACCGACCCGAGTGGGCCGCTAAGCCGCGCGCTTCAGCGCCGGCGCCGTCGGCGCGATGGTGAAGCCCTCCAGCAGCCCCTCCATCGGCTTGGCCGGCGGCGAAGCCAGCTCGCCGCGCTTGCTGGTCTGCAAGCGCAGGTTCACCATCGACTCGACCAACTGCGTGCCCGCGGCCACGCCATCCACCACCGGCACGCCCAGCACCTGCCCGATGTGGGCGCACAGGTCGGCCATGCCGGCGCAGCCGAGCACGATGGTGTCGGAGCCGTCCTGCTCCAGCGCGCGCCGGCACTCGTCGACGATGCGCTCGCGCGCCTTGCTGCCCGGCGCCTCCAGCTCCAGCACCGGGATCTCGCACGCGCGCACGTTGGCGCAGAAGCGGTCCATGCCGTAGGCCTGCGCCAGATGGCGGGCCTGGCCGATGGTGCGCGACAGCGTGGTCACCACGCTGAATCGCGTGCCGACCAGGCTGGCGACGTGCATGGCCGCCTGCGCGATGCCGACCACCGGCCCGCGGGCCAGTTCGCGCGCCGCCATCAGGCCGGGGTCGCCGAAGCAGGCGATGACGTAGCCGTCGATGCCCTCGCGCTCACCCGCCGCGATCTCCTGCAGCAGGCCGGGCACGGCCAGCGCCTCGTCGTAGTGGCTCTCGATCGAGGCCGGACCCATCGCCGGGCTGACCGCCACGATCTCCGTGCCGGGCCGCGCGACGGAGCGGGCGCAGGCGCCGATCTTCTCGGTCATGCTCCAGGTCGTGTTGGGGTTGATGATCTTGATGCGCATGGCGGACTCGGTTTTCTTCAGCTCGGGAGAGCGGTTCAGGATTTGCGGTTCAGGAGGGCGTAGATCACGAAACCCAGGCCCATGCCGATGAACCAGGCATAGTTGGCGGCGCCGCGCCACGAGGGGATCAGCACGCACAGGATCGGGATCAGCGCCGAGGGGATCATGGTCCACACGGCCTTCATGTTGTAGCCGTTGCGGTACCAGTAGCGGCCTTTGCTGCTGAGCGTGTAGAGGTCGTCCACCACCACGTGCTGCTTCTGCACCAGGTAGAAGTCGGCGATCAGGATGCCGAACAGCGGGCCGATGAAGGAACCCAGCACGTCCAGCGTGTAGTGGATCACCTCGGGGTTGTTGTAGAGGTTCCAGGGCGTCAGGAAGATCGAGCCCACCGCGGCGATCATGCCGCCCGTGCGCCAGCTGATGTGCTGCGGCGCGACGTTGGAGAAATCGAAGGCCGGCGAGACGAAGTTGGCCACGATGTTGATGCCGATGGTGGCGATCATGAAGGTCAGCGCGCCCAGCACGACGGCGGTGGTGCTGTCGATCTTGCCCACGGTGTGGACCGGGTCGGTGATCAGCTCGCCGAACACGGGCAGCGTGGCGGCGGTGGTGATGACGGTCAGCAGCGAGAAGAACACGAAGTTGATCGGCAGGCCCCAGAAGTTGCCCTTCTTCACCGCATCGAAGCTCTTGCCATAGCGCGAGAAGTCGCCGAAGTTGAGCATCGGCCCGCTGAAGTAGCTCACCACCAGCGCGATGGCCGACAGCATCACCGGCAGGGCGTCCCAGCCCTCGAACTTGACGCCGCCGAGATTGAGGTCGATGTTGCTCCAGCCGGCCTTCCACACCAGCCAGCCGCACAGGACGGCCATCACCACGTACACGCCCGGGCCGGCCCAGTCGATGAACTTGCGGATGGCTTCCATGCCGTGCCAGAACACGAAGGCCTGCAGCACCCACATGACCATGAAGGCGACCCAGCCCAGCGTCGACAGGCCGGCGAATCCGTGCAGCTTCACGTCGGCATAGGGCGCGAGGCTCGGGAACAGGTGCAGGGCCAATACCATGAAGGCGGCCGAGGCCAGGTAGGTCTGGATGCCGTACCACGCCACCGCGATCAGGCCGCGGATGATGGCGGGGATGTTGGCGCCGCGCACACCGAAGGAGGCGCGGCAGATCACGGGGTAGGGCGTGCTCGTCACCTGGCTCGGCTTGGCCACCAGGTTGCAGAAGAACTGCACGATGCAGATGCCCACCAGCAGCGCGACCAGCACCTGCCAGCTCGACAGGCCCAGCGCGAACAGGCTGCCCGCCGTGATGTAGCCGCCGACGCTGTGCACGTCGGACATCCAGAAGGCGAAGATGTTGTATTGGCCCCAGGTCTGCTTCTTGAGCGGCGCGAGGTCCTCGTTGGTGAGGGCCGGGTCGTAACCGGGTTTGATGACGGCGTTGGACTCGTGCGGCGCGTGGCCGGCGATCGGCATCTCCACGCTGGCTTGGGCGGCGGCGGTGTTCACGGGTTTGTCTCCTCGTGGCGGGGTGGCGGATTCCGGACGGGGGGTCCGGTTCGGTGTTGCACCCTATATTTGTATACAAAAAATGGGTGCAATCAAGCGCGATTTGCGATCCGCGGATCGGGGTTTACCCGAGGGGATGAGAGAGGGGGAGTGATCAGTCCGCACGCCAGGCTGGCAGGCGCCAGCCCAACAACAAGGCCAGCACCCGCAGCAGCGTCGCCGTCCCGGCGGCCGCCACCAGCCCCAGCCAGTCGGGCAGGCCCAGGCGCTCGGCCATCACCACCAGCCACGCCCCGAGGAAGGCGCACAGCGCATAGGGCCGGTGATCGCTGAAGGCGCGCGGGATCTCGTTGCAGACGATGTCGCGCAGCACGCCGCCGCATACCGCCGTCACCATGCCCATCAGCACCGCCACGATCGCCGGCATCGAGGCCCCCAGCGCGATCTGCGTGCCGCTGGCGGCGAAGAGCCCCAGGCCCAGCGCGTCCGGCCACTGCATGGCGCGTTCGGTGAGCGTGAAGTGGCGCGAGCGCATGAAGAACATCGCGACCACGCACAGCACCAGCAGCACCCAAAGCCAGCCCGCGTGCTGCACCCAGAAGAAGGGCCGGCGGTCCAGCAGCACGTCGCGCAGGGTGCCGCCGCCGAAGGCCGCCAGGCCGGCCACGACGCAGACGCCGACCGCATCGAGCCGTTTGCGCGCCGCTTCGATCAGTCCGGAGAGCGCGAAGGCGACGGTCGCAGCGGCCTCGATCACGACCTGGGCATGCGACAGGGTCAGCACTTGGGACAGCAGCAGGCTCGACATGGCGGCGCGGTGGCGTCGTGGCGTGGTGGAGGTGGCGATGGTAGATCGCCGGCAGTCCCATGGATGGACGGCCCCGAAATCGTCGTTTCGTTGAGAGTGGGGCGGCCATGCGGCCACGCGGCCAGATGGTGCCTGGCCGCGCCGGCCAGGCCAAAACCACGGGACTGGCCGGTGTGCCGGCGGTCTTTCAGCGCTGCGGCGGCGAGCGGTCCGCCGGCAGCACGATGGTGGCGCGGCCGTCGCCGGAGGTGACGGCATCCGAGCCGCTGGAAGGCGGCGTTCCGCCTGGCGGGGTCACGATGGTGGCGCGGCCGTCGGCGGAAGGGCGGGGCACTTCCGCCGGCGGGCCGCCGCGGGCGCGGTCGAGCGCGGTGCCCGCGGCACGGATGCAGGCTTCGCGTGCCGGCGCCGGCCGGTCGCCGCTGTTGCAGGCGGCGATCTCGCGCTCGTAGCGCTGCTGCAGGGGATCGGGAGCCGGCTGGGCGCCGGCCGTCAATGCGCCGGCCGCGAGGGCGGCGCAGCAAAGAACAGGCCCGCAGATCCTTCGGTTTCGATTCATGGTGCTCTCCCACGGGACGGTGTGGCGCAGCATCGCATGCCGTCCGCGCCTGCGTGTGTGCGAAGGGCTTGCGCGGCGGGGTAGGTGCGGCGCCCGAAATCCGCCGGCACCAGCCCGGCCGCGGCGGCTTCACCTGCAGCTTCTGAGGTCCGGGGACGATGCGGCGCCGCGTACCAGCCGACACGACCCGCCAGGATGCCCGCACCCTGAAGGCCGGTGGGTGGATGGCCCGCGGCCATCCAGGTGCGGGCCGCCGGCATCGCTCACGGGACGGCGCGGGCGTCGTGCACGCGCGGCGGCGGCCCTTCGGGCGCGTCGGCCGGGTCCGGCTGGCGCCCGCGGATGCGCGCCACCATCCGGTGCAGCCAGTGCTCGACGTCGTCCACGTAGGTGAACACGGCCGGGACCACCAGCAGGCTCAGCACGGTGGAGGTGATGAGCCCGCCGATCACCGCCATCGCCATCGGCGCGCGGAAGCTGGAGTCGGCCGCGCTCAGGCCGAAGGCGATGGGGGCCATGCCCGCGCCCATGGCCAGGGTGGTCATGATGATCGGCCGCGCGCGCTTGTGGCAGGCGTCGCGCAGTGCCTCCCAGCGGTTCATTCCGTGGTCGCGGCGCGCGACGATGGCGTACTCGACCAGCAGGATGGAGTTCTTGGTCGCCACCCCCATGAGCATGATGAAGCCGATCATCGAGGGCATGGACAGCGCCTGCCGGCCCAGCAGCAGGCCGATGAAGGCTCCGCCCAGGGCCAGCGGCAGCGCGCACAGGATGGTGACCGGGTGCAGGAAGTCCTTGAAGAGCAGCACCAGCACGATGTAGATGCACAGCACGCCGGTCAGCATCGCCAGGCCGAAGCTGGCGAAGAGCTCGCCCATCATCTCGGCATCGCCCACCTCGGCCACGCGCACGCCGGGCGGCAGGTTGCGCACGGAGGGCAGGGCCTCCACCGCCTTCTTCGCGTCGCCCAGGCCCACGCCCGACAGCTCGATCTCGAAGTTGACGTTACGCGAGCGATCGTAGCGGTCGATCACCGCGGGGCCGCCCTCCATGCTGAGCGTGGCGACCTGGCCCAGCATCACCGGGCCGCGCGCGCCGGGCACGGTCAGGCGTTCCAGCAAGTGCAGGTCGGTACGCGCCGAGTCCTGCAGCTTGACCACGATCGGCACTTGGCGCTGCGCCAGGTTGAGCTTGGGCAGAGCCTGGTCGTAGTCGCCCATGGTGGCGACGCGCAGCGTCTCGGCGATGGCCGAACTGGTCACGCCCAGGTCGGCGGCGCGCGCGAAGTCGGGCCGCACCGCGATCTCGGGCCGGATCAGGCTGGCGGTGGAGGTGATGTTGCCCAGGCCGGGAATGGTGCGCAGGTCCTTCTCGACCGCGCGCGCCGCTGCGGTGAGCGTGGCCGGCTCTTCGCCGGTCAGCACCAGGATGTACTTCTCGCCCGAGCCGCCCAGCCCGACGGTGGTGCGCACGCCGGGCAGCGTTTCCAGCGCCTTGCGGATGTTGTTCTCGATGCCCTGCTTGCGCGGCCGGTCGCCGCGCGGAGCGAGCTGGATGGTGAGCGTGGCCTTGCGCGTCTCGGGCGTGCCGAAGCTGGCGAAGGGGTCGCCGCCGGCGCTGCCGCCGCCCACCGTGGTGTAGACGCTCTTCACGTGCTCCACACCCATCACGCGGCGGCGCGTCTCCTCGGCCGTCGCCATGGTCTGGGCCAGCGTGGCACCCGGCGGCAGCGACAGGTACACCTGCGTCTGCGAGTTGTCGTCGGGCGGGATGAAGCCGGTCTTCAAGAGCGGGATCAGCGCGATCGAGCCGAAGAAGAAGAGGGTGGCCAGCACCATCGTGGTGAAGCGGTGCCGCAGGCTGCGCTCGGCCAGGCGCATGTAGAAGCTCAGCCAGCGCGGCTCCTTCTCGGCCCCCACCACCGGCTTGAGCAGGTAGGCCGCCATCATCGGCGTGAGCATCCGCGCCACCACCAGCGAGGCGAAGACCGCGAGCGACGCCGTCCAGCCGAACTGCTTGAAGAACTTGCCCGCCACGCCGCTCATGAAGGCGGTGGGCAAAAACACGGCGATCAGGGTGAAGGTGGTGGCGATCACCGCCAGGCCGATCTCGTCGGCCGCCTCCATGGCCGCCTGGTAGGGCGTCTTGCCCATGCGCAGGTGGCGCACGATGTTCTCCACCTCGACGATGGCGTCGTCGACCAGGATGCCGATCACCAGCGACAGCGCCAGCAGGGTGACGACGTTGATCGAGAAGCCCAGGTAGTGCATGCCGATGAAGGCCGGGATGGCCGACATCGGCAGCGCGACGGCCGAGACGAAGGTGGCGCGCCAATCGCGCAGGAACAGCCAGACCACCAGCACCGCCAGGAAGGCGCCTTCGTAGAGCAGGTGCAGCGAGCCGTCGTATTCCTCCTGCACCGGGTCGACGAAGTTGAAGGCCTCGGTGAGCCGGATGTCGGGGTGTTGCGCGCGCAGGTCGGCCAGTGCCTTCTGCACCGCCGCGCCCACCTCCACTTCGCTGGCGCCGCGGCTGCGCGCGACCTCGAAGCCGACCACCGGTTTGCCGTCCAGCAGCGCGGCCGCGCGGGGCTCGGCGATGGTGTCGGACACGCGCGCCACCTGGTCCAGCCGGATGCTGCGGCCGTCCGACAGCGGGATCTGCATGTCCTTGAGTTCGTCGGCCGAGCGCACGGTGGCCAGGGTGCGTACCGGCTGCTCGCTGCCGCCCAGGTCGGTGCGGCCGCCGGCGCTTTCGGTCTGCACCTGGCGCAGCTGGCGCGAGATGTCCGCGGCGGTGGCGCCCAGCGCCTGCAGCCTGGCGGGATCGAGGTCGACGTGGACCTGGCGCGTCACGCCGCCCACGCGGTTGACCGCGCCCACGCCGCTGATGGCCAGCAGCTTCTTGGTCACCGTGTCGTCGACGAACCAGGACAGGCCCTCCGCGTCCATGCGCGAGGAGGCGATGGTGAAGGCCAGCACCGGCTGGGCCGCGAAGTCCAGCTTGTTGATCACCGGATCGCGCACGTCGGCCGGCAGGTCGGCGCGCACGCGCTGCACGGCGGAGCGCACGTCATCCACCGCTTCCTGCACCGGCTTCTCGAGCCGGAATTCGACGATCAAGGTGGCCGCGCCGTCCTGCACCTTGGTCGTGATGTGCTTGAGGCCCTGCACGGTGGCGATCGAGTTCTCGATCTTGCGTGCCACGTCGTTCTCCAGCTGCGAGGGCGCGGCGCCCGGCAGCGCCACCGAGACGGTGACGGTCGGCAGGTCGATGTCGGGAAAGTTCTGCACCTTCATCGCGTTGAAGGACAGGAAGCCCGCGAAGGTGAGCAGCACGAACAGCATCACCGCCGGGATCGGATTGCGGATGGACCAGGCCGAGACGTTCATGGCGAGGGTGTCCTGGGCTTACTTGACGCTGGGCTCGGCCGCGGCGGCCCTGGCGGGCCCGGCCGACGCGGAAGATGCGGGAGATGCGGATGACGCGGATGACGCGGATGACGCGATCGGCGGCTCCACCACGCGCACCAGGTCGCCGTCGTTGAGGAAGCCGGCGCCCTGCACCACGATGCGCGCGTCCTCGGGCAGTTGGCTGGTGATCTCGAGGCGGTCGCCGACGCGGCGGCCGGTCTCGACCTTGAGCTGTGCCACGCGGCTGTCCGGCTGCAGCAGCAGCAGGTAGTTGAAGCCGTCGCGCGGTACCACCGCGGCCTGCGGGACCGTGAGCGCGGCGGTGCGGCCGAGCTGGAATTCGCCGCGGGCGAACATGCCGGCCTTGATCGCGGTGTTCTGCTGGAGGGCGGGCAAATCCACGTAGACCAGCGCAGCCCGGGTCTGCGGGTCGACCGTCGGCGCGATGCTGCGCACCCGGCCTTTGACCTGCGCGCCGCTGGCGCTGGTCACCATCGCCGGCGTGCCCACGGCGACGCGGCCCAGCTCGGCGGAGGTCACTTCGGCGCGCCATTCCAGCCGGCCCTGGCGGATCAGCCGGAACAGCTCGGTGCCGGCGCCGACCACGCTGCCCACGGTGGCGGTGCGGGAGGAGATGATGCCGTCGTCCGGGGCCAGTACCTGGGTGTTGCGCCCGCGTACCTGCTGCGCCGCGAGCACGGCTTCGGCGGCCTGGACGCGCGCCTTGGCGGTCTGCTCGGCGGTCTGGTACTGGTTGATCTGCTGCTGGCTCAGGGCGCCGGTCTGCTGCAGCGTGCGGGCACGGGCCGCGTTGGCGGCCGCGTCGGCGGCGGTGGCCCGGGCCTCGGCCAGCGAGGCGCGGGCCTGGGCGACGTCGGCCTGCACGGTCTCGGCCGAGAAGGTGGCGAGCACCTGGCCCTTCTTGACCACGTCGCCCACGTTCACGCGCACCTCGGCCAGGCGCAGGCCGTTGGATTCGGAGCCGATGCTGGCCTCCTGCCAGGCCGCGACGTTGCCGTTGGCGGCGAGGGTGACGGTGAGTTCGGTGCTTTCCGGCCGCGCGACGGTGACGGTCAGCGCGGGTCGGGGCTGGGCGGCTGCCTCCTTGGACGGGGCGCCGCCTTCGGCACGCTGGCGGCCCGAGAACAGGAAGACCACGGCCGCGATCAGCAGCACGGCCACGAGGCCGACGATGAGGAGGGTGGAACGCTTCATTCTTGTCATGTGTTCTCTTCGTTCAGGGTGCGACCGACGCCGGCGCGATGGACGAGGTCGCCGTGGCGCGCTCCGTGCCGGGCCGCGTCCAGCCGCCGCCGGTCGATCGGTAGAGCGCGACCCAGGCCTGCGCCCGCTCGCGCTGCAGCGACACGCGCGAGGTCTGCGCCGCGAACAGGGTGCGGCGCGAATCCTCCAGCTCGAACAGGCTGGCCAGGCCGGTCTGGTAGCGCGCCTGGGTGGCGTCGAAGGAGGCCTGGTAGTTCTGCACGGCCGTATCGGCATCGCCGGCGCGGGCATCGGTGCTCTGCAGGTTGATCAGCGCCTCTTCCACCTCGCGCACCGCCTGCCGCACGTTGCCGCGGTAGGCAGCGACCGCCTCGTCGTAGCGCGCCCGTGCGGCGTCGACGTTGGCGGCGAGCGTGCCGCCGTCGAAGATTGGCACCGACAGCGCCACCGGGCCGATGCTCCAGGTGTCGACCGTGTCGCGCAAGCCGCTGGTGCGGAACTGCAGCCGGCCGATCGAGCCCTGCAGCGTCAGGCGCGGAAAGCGCTGCGCGAGTGCGGAGCCCGCCTCGGCGCTGGCCGCGGCCACGCCCAGTTCAGAGGCGTAGACGTCAGGGCGCTGGGCCAGCACCTCGGCCGGCACGCTGCCGATGGCCTGCACCGCCGGCAGCGCGCGGTCCACGGAGGCGCCGTCGAGCCGGGTCTGCAAGCCGCCTGGATCAAGGCCGGTGAGTGCGATCAGCGACTGGCGCAGCAGGGCACATTGGGCGCGCTGCTGCGTGAGCCGCGCCGAGGCGTCGGAGGCACCGGCACGGGCCAGCGCGGCATCGGCTGGCGCGGTGAAGCCGGCGCGTGCGGACAGGTCGGTCAGCCGCGCGGTCTCCGCACGTGAGCGCGTGTCGGCTTCCGCCACCGCGAGTTGACGGCGGCAGGCGCGCTCGCCGAAATAGGCATCGGCCGTCTCGGCGGCGACGGAGACGCGCGCCTCGTGCCACCTGGCATCGGCGCTGCCCAGGCGGGCCTGGCTGGCGTCGCGCGTGGCGCGCAGGCCGCCGAAGAGATCGATCTCCCAGCTCGATTGCAGACCGGCCTGGAGGGTGGTGATGGGCGGGATCTCTGTGAGGGACGAGCTGGTGCCGGTGGCGCTGCCGGTGCCGCCCAGGCCGCCGCCGAAGCCGCTGGTCGGCGAGTTGCTGCGCGTGGCCGACACATTCGCGCTGAGGTTGGGCGCCAGCGCCGCGCCCGCCGCCACGCGCGAGGCGCGCGCTTCGGCGATGCGAGCGCCTGCACTCGCCACGCTGGGGCTGGCCGCCTGCGCGGCCTCGACCAGTTCGACCAGGAGCGGATCGTCGAGCTGGCGCCACCAGTCCGCCATCGCCGGAAGCGAGCCGCCATGCGGCAGCGGAGTCGTCCATTGCGCCGGCGCCGGTGCCTCGACCTTCCCCGGCGGCCGCGGCAGCGTGCAGGCCGCGAGCACGAAGGGAAGCGCAAGGCAGAGCGCGGAAAGCCGAATGTTCCTCATGAGAGTCCGCAAGATAAGGCGTGGCTGGCGATCTGTAGGTCGCGTCGCTGGGCCGGGTTGGCAGCCTGTGGGCTGTGCAAGGCGGGCAGCATAGCAAGGCCGTACGGCCCGCTCGCCAAGTCCCTACAGACCGAAAAATCCAGCATCCTAGCCACAGCGGCTCGTACGATTGATGAGGATCGAAGCGCCCATTGATGCACAGGCGACGGCGGCGTCCTGTCAGCCGCCGCCGCGCATTCGTGCATCAGAGCTTTTCCGTGCCGAAGGCCGGGCCGCGGTTCTGAATCATCGATTGAACGACCGAAGCCAGCAGCAAGCCCTGCGTGGTGCCGCCGGCATAGGTCGCCCCGCAACTGAGCAGATTGCCTTGCCGTTCAATTCGCGGCAGACCATCCTTGGCGCCCGGTCGGGCACATGCAAGCACTTCAAGTCCGTCACTCGCGACCGCCTGCGCGTACGAGCGGGGGAAGTGTCGGCTGATGGCACCCAGGACCTTGCCCTGAATCGCCTGCTTTTCGGTCTCAGAGCTCCCAAAGGGCACCTGTCCTCCCGAAATCAGAAGGTGGTCGCCATCGAGCCTGCAATTCATGACCCCGATCGGCAAGTCGTACTGGAGCTTTAGACCCCGGATTCCGCGGCCCTCCGAGCCCACCGCCCGCAGCCTGACGAACCAGCCGACGATCGGGATGACGCCTTCGCCCGCGACGCCCATGGCCGCGACAACAGGCCGATCGCAGCGACCCATTTCGACGATCTGTTCCGCGTCAAGGCGGCCTTCGACGAAGGTCACTCCGGCCTTTTCGAGCATCCGGGGAAGCGTTTGCATGAGCTTGCGAAATTCGAGGTCATATCCAGGCAGGCGGATGGCGCGGGCGATGCCGGGAACGCCGAACGAGCGCTGAAACTCCTCGACACCGATGTCGCTGTAGCCCTCACCCTTCCGGCCACCGGGCCAGTCGCGCAGGCTGATGTCTTGCTGGAGCGACATGCCATGGTCCGGCTCTCCTTCGGGGAACGCACGAACGACATCATCCTGGACCAGTTGACGCAGCGTCGGATTGTCTTGCAGGAACTTTCGAAAGAGTTCCATGCCGCCGCGGTTAAGTGCGACGATGAACTCCGAGTTGATCGGCAGCAGGAAGGGATTGTGGAGGGGCTTGGCAGTTGTCTCCGTCGCGGACAGATGCCGCATGTTGATGTTCTTGTGGCTCGCGCCGGCGGCCTCGTTGTCGTCTCCATATACACAGACCTTGTATCCTGCCAGCCGCAGAAGCAAGGTTTGGAAGAGTCCATTGATACCCCGACCCACCACAGCCGCTGCTGGCGCATCGAACGACGGTGGATGCGCCGGAATGGCAAAGGAGTCACCGAGCTTGCGTGCGACCATCTGGTCGACAGCAACCGTGGCCAAGCGCATCGCGACGGCGTAGTCGAGGTCGAACTTGCACTCGTCCCCGGTCGCTGCCAAGCTCGTCAGACGCAGCGCCGAGCCCCAGCGCTCCTGCGGCACGCCGAGTGACTGCAGCCGCTGCTGAAAGGCTTCCAGCGTGGCGGGGCCATAGTCGACGACGAGCTCGATATCGCGCCTGTCCGCCAGTGCCACCAGCGCTTCGTCGCTGAATACGTCGGGCTTCGAGACACAGACGATGCGACCCGGGCCGTTCATTCGGTTGATGTGGTGTTGGTCGATCCTGCCGACCGTTTCCCGGTTCGTCGCGACCGCGATCACGACCGCGCTGGCATCGTCGAAAGCCTGCTCCCAGCTGTCGATGAAGACGCAGTTGTCGCGTTGCTCCGGTCCGGTCCCCGCCCTGGACCTGCCTTCACGGACGAGAACAGTAACCTTCAGGGGTGGAGCCTCCGTGCGCAGAAGCCTCACGAGCTCTGACCCGACGGCCCCGTAGCCGAGCAGGCGGATGTCCGCATTGATGCGGCCCTGTGCATCCCTTAGCTGCGTTGCTGCGTAGCTTGCGACATGCGTTGCGTTCACGCCGTGGGTATTGGCGAGCTGGATGCCATGGTCTTCGCACGCGCGCCTATCAATCTTGTCCAGGCTCGTGCCTCTGCGAATAAGTACGAGCTGCTGGCCAGGGCATGCGGCTTTCCATGCTGCGCTGAGTTCGTTGTCGACGGCCTGGTCGCCGACGACGATCGCGGATGGCTGGAAACGCTGGATGGAGCGCATCAATTCGTCCCGCGGGATCGCCTGGGGCAGGAACGTGACGTTGGCCGGCGCGCCGGCAAGCCAGGTCTGTGACCTCGGCGCAATGCACAGCACGTTTCCGATGCCCTGCAGCATTGCATTGGCAATGGGCGGAATGCGGGCTTTCAGGATCTCCTCGCTAGATGGGGGCGCGGGCGCGTCTCCGCGAAAGAGCGTGCGGCTGGTGGCGCTAATGACCGGAACAGATGGCCTCCATGCTCGCGCAAGGCTATTCAGATGCATATTTTTGTTTATCTCTTGGGCAGGTTATTTGGTCTGGTCACTGCGTTGGCTCGCCGCCGCCTGGTCGGTAACCAAGGCGACGCTACAGTTCCACCACAATTCGCCAGATACGACGACCCAAGGGAAACTCCCTGCCATCGATGTCCATATCCACCGATTCCTCGGCCGCGTCCACGCTCCCACTCGAAGCCGAAGGCATCCTCGCCCTCGCCGCGCGCTCGATGTTCCACCTGTTCTCCAGCATGAGCCAGGGCATGTTCCTGGTCGACCGCGGCGGCCGCATCGTCTGGGTGAACGAGGGCTACCGCCGCTTCCTGCCGGCGCTGGGCTTCTCTTCCATCGACCAGTTCCTCGGCCACCCGGTGGAGGACGTGATCCCCAACACGCTCATGCGGCGGGTGCTGGAGACCGGCGAGCCGGTGCTGATCGACCTGCTTACCAACAAGGCCGGCACCTTCGTTGTCAGCCGCATCCCGCTGCGCGAGGAGCGCGAGGGCGGGGCGGTGGGCGAGGTGATCGGCGCCATCGGCATCGTGCTCTTCGACCATCCGGAGACGACGCTGCAGCCGCTGATCAGCAAGTTCGCACTGCTGCAGCGTGACCTGGACGACGCCCGCCGCGAGCTGGCGAGCCAGCGCAACAACCCGATCTGGCAGCAGTCGGCCGAGGGGCAGCGGCGCTCCAAGTACACCTTCGCCAGCTTCATCGGATCGAGCCCGGCCGCGGTCGAGGTGAAGCGGCATGCGCGGCGCGCGGCGCAGTCCTCCAGCCCGGTGCTGCTGCTGGGCGAGACCGGCACCGGCAAGGAGCTGCTGGCGCATGCGATCCATGCCGCCTCGGCACGCGCGCGCAACGCCTTCGTCAGCGTCAACATCGCGGCCGTGCCGGACACGCTGCTGGAGGCGGAGTTCTTCGGCGTCGCCCCCGGTGCCTACACCGGCGCCGACCGCCGGGCACGCGAAGGCAAGTTCAAGCTGGCCGACGGCGGCACGCTCTTCCTCGACGAGATCGGCGACATGCCGCTGCCCCTGCAGGCCAAGCTGCTGCGCGCGCTGCAGGAAGGCGAGATCGAGCCGCTGGGCTCCAACAAGCTGGTGCCCTTCGACGCACGCGTCATCGCCGCCACCTCGCGCGACCTGCCGGCGCTGGTGCGCGAGGGTCGCTTCCGCGAGGACCTGTACTACCGACTCAACGTGCTGCCGGTGCGCGTGCCGCCGCTGCGCGAGCGGCGTGCCGACATCCCGGCGCTGGTGGAAGCCCTGGGCGAAGACATGGCCCTGCGCAGCGGCGAAGCTCCGCCCGAGCTGATGCCCGACGCGCTGGCGCTGCTGGCCGCGCAGCACTGGCGCGGCAACATCCGCGAGCTGCGCAACGTGCTGGAGCAGGTGACCATGCGAAGCGACTCGCTGCGCATCGACGCGGCGCAGCTGGAGCGCATCCTGCGCGAGACGGGGCAGGAGAAGATCGCCGCGCCCGATCCGCTGCAGCCGGCGCCTGGCGCATCGGCCGACGACAAGGCGCAGTTGCTGCGCCCGCTGGCGGAGCAGGTCGCCGAGCTGGAGCGCAAGGCCATCGCCGCGGCGATGGCGGCCACCGGCGGCAACAAGCTGGCGGCCTCGCGGCTCCTGAAGATCTCGCGGGCGACGCTCTACGAACGGCTGGACGGCGCGGGATGAACTGACCTCGACGGCCCGACGAGTCCGCGTTGGGTGCGCCGACCCGTGCCTGCCCCGACCCGGGGTCGGTCGGTCGATGGCATGACTTCGCGCGCCAGTTCCTGTTCGTCAGAATTCACCAGATTCCTGGTGTGAACTTTCCCTCAGAATCTCGCCCGGTTGCGTCACCGAGGCTGGGAACGGGGGAGTCGAAGAATGAAGCATCTCACCAGGACTGATCTGGATGCCTGGGTTGCCGCCGTCACCCATCCGCTCGCCTCCGCCGGCAGCCTGATCGCGTGGCTCGAAGGGCCGCTGCGGAAGTTCTTTCCCTTCAAAGGCGTCGTGCTCGGGCACGGCGAACTGGTGGCGGGGCAACTGGCGGTCACGCACATGCTCGCCGCAGGCCACGACGAGGCCTACCTGCGCCAGATCTCGACCACCTTCGAGCTGAGCCAGCGCGGATCGTTGAGGTGGTGGTTCGGCGCCCGCCGGCCTTTCCACATCGACCCGAAGAATCCGCCGCCGCACGCCAGCGCCTTCGAACTCGACGAGATCGCTCGCTTCGGCCTCGGCAACGTGGCCGGGCACGGCGTGCTCAACATCAAGGCCAGCGCGGGCACCTACTTCGGATTCGCCGGGGTGAGGGAGCCGCTGGGCGACTGGCACCTCGAAGCGCTGACACTGATCGCACCGGTGCTCAATGACCTGATGCTGTCGCACATCGCGCTGACGCGGAACACGGCCGCAGGCGGGCTCGAGGGGTTGACGCCGAGGCAGAGAGACATCGTGCGGCAGCTGGCTGCCGGCAAGAGCAACAAGGCCATCGCGCTGGCGATCGGGATCACCGAGAAGAGCGTTCGCAATCAGCTGGCGAAGGTCTACGCGAGCGTGGGTGTGCGCAAGAGGACGGAGCTCATTGCCTTGCTGAAGTAGGAGGGACATTTGTCATCTATGCGCCCGGCGGAGAACCAGGGACCATTCGCGCAGTTGGATTCGGCGCGAACGCAGTCGCGTCGGCGCATCGGATCGAGACACAAGGAGGACTTCATGAGAAAGGCGGGCGGCGCGATCGACCGCAGGATTCGAGCAGCCTCGGCCGCTGCGGCAGTGGCCTTCGCCCTGGCCCTTGCAGGGTGCTGGTTCCTCACGCCCAGGGTGCTGACCGTGCCGGGCCATCCGCTTCCGGTGGCGCAGTACTTTCCGTCGGCGCGCCTGGCGGAGCCCATCCGGCTGCGCAAGGGGCACATCCACACGACGCAGCCCTTCACGATCAAGGAGGGCAACGAACGGTGGGCGGTCGCGCTCGGGTTCGTGAGAAGCGATGTGGCCTTGAGCCGCGACCGAAAGATGAACGGAGGCTCCGACATCTGCTGGACGGACGGCCCCGACGAGGGGATGCACTTCGAGGCTTGCACCAACGCGACGCCCGGCTTTCACGTGCAATGGGAACTGCTGAGGGACGATGGAACCGTCGCAGTGCGACACGCGAGAGACAACCTGGTTCGAGGCGCGGGAGGAACCTACGGCACGGAGGCCATCACGCGCACCCTGTCCGGGTTTCGCGATCAACGGCCCGGCGTGTACCGCTTGCGCATCACCGTGATGCGAGATGCGAAGGAACTCGATTTCTTGAAGCCGCACATTCTTCTCGATCGGCCCTTCTTCGATGCGAGAACGAACGGATAGCGGATCAGCTTTCGAGCATCTCCACGACCTCACCGAAGAGAAAGACATCATGGGACAACCGATCATCGTGCTCAGCCATTGGCTTCGCGCAACTGCAGCGCTCGCGCTGTGTGCCTCGATCCTGGCGCTTCCCGGCTGCTGGGTCATTCCACCGAAGGTCCTCACCACGCCGGGCAACCCGGTGCCGGTGGCGAAGCACTTTCCGTCGGCGCTGCTGGCCGAGCCCATTGAATTGCGCAAGGAGTACCGCCATACGACGCAACCATTTGAGATCAAAGGGCCTGGTGAACGATGGACTGTCTCACTGGGGTTTGTCGCTGCGGACAGCAGTCTTACTGTGCAGCAAAGGCGCGATGGCGGATCCGATACGTGCTGGACCAATGGCCCGGACGAAGGAATGCGGCCTCGGACATGCAGGAACGCCACGCCAGGTTTTCATCTGCGATGGGAGTTGCTGAGAGACGACGGCAGCATCGCCGCACAACATGAGCGCGACAACCTGGCCCAGCGTGGTGGTGGAACCTATAGCGGAAGTGCAATTACTCGTACGTTGTCGGGCTTTTCAAACCAGCGCCGTGGCATCTATCGGCTTCGAGTCGCTGTGTTGCGGGATGCGAAGGAGCTTGACTTTTTGAAGCCACACATCCTCATTGATCGTCCCTTCTTCAATTCACGAGCAATCGAATAGCCGTTTCGCGATTCCCGTCATCCCAAACAGCCCATTAGAGAGGAGCGCATCATGGGACAACCAAGTATTACGGTCTATGTCGACAACGTCGGCACGCCGCACGCCTTCATCAAGCTTGATGACGGGCAGGGGCGTATCGACTACTACGGCTTCGCACCCAGCACGCCCGGCGATCCACATGGCCCCGGGAAAGTGGGCGAGGGTCTGACGACGCATGCGCGCGGTGACCGGAACAACAGCCATGCCGGGTTTATTGATGACGTAGGCTGGGGCAGGTCGATTGCAATCGACAGTGCGCAACACGATGCCATGACGCAAGCCGTCTCTGATTGGCGTTTCGCCGATCACACCTACAACGGCCTCGCCACCCTGGGCGGCGAGAACTGCGTGACCTTCGTCCAAGCCGTGCTCAAAGCCGGTGGCGTGACCGACCTCACCACATCGCGCACATCGCTGCCCATCAACCTGATTCCCGCCGACGAGCGCAGAGCGCTTTTCGTCACCGACGCCGATGGTCGACGGTGGCCCTCTGACGCGCTGACAGACCCGCTCACGACCCCTGGCACCCCCGCCTACGAGTACAAGCAGTCGCATCCCGAGCTCTTCACAGTCCAGCCGCCGCCATTCCAAGGCCCACTGCAGTCGCTTCTTCAAGGCTTCCAGTCTCAGGTTTCAAGGTCATCGGACTGGAGCAATTCCGAACTTCACATCGAACCTGATGGATCGATCGTCGAGGAGGTCACCTATGCCGGCCCGCTGCGCGGCGACACGATGGAAGTGCAGTACACGGCATCGGGAATGGTCTCGCGGGTGACCGAAACCGACGGCGCCCGCAACAACGCCGACTATGGCACGCGAACCACGATCTACGACCTCGAAGGCCGCATCGACCTCGTCGACGCGCGGCTCGATGACGGCAGCAGCGACTGGACCGACTACGACCAGGCCAACATCCGCAGCGACAGCGTCTCGCGAACCCATACCGATGCGCAGGGCCGCACGGACTGGGTCTCGGTCGAACAGGACGACGGCAGCCATGAATGGACCGACTACGACCAGGCCAACACGCGCGGCGACAGCATCTGGCAGAACCGCGTGGATGCGGCAGGGCGCGAGGACTGGCGTTCCGTCACCCTGGACGACGGCAGCCGCGATTGGACCGATTACGACCAGGCCAACACGCGCGGTGACAGCATCTGGCAGAACCGCGTCGACGCGGGAGGACGCGAAGACTGGCGCTCCGTCACCCTGGACGACGGGAGCCGGGACTGGACCGACTACGACCAGGACGGCAGCCAAGCCTGGAGCACGGTGCTGTCGCATTTCGATGCGTCGGGCCGCCGGGACTATGCCAACGTGTACCAGGACGACGGCAGCCGGGACTGGTACGACGACGATCAGGACAACAGCCAAAGCTGGAGCACGCTGGTCTCGCACTTCGATGCCCAGGGCCGCGAAGCGCATGCCAACCTGTACATGGACGACGGCAGCCGCAACTGGTTCGACTACGACCAGGATGGCTCGCAGCCCTGGAGCCGGGTCGAGTCCCGCTTCGATGCGGCGGGGCGTGAAGACGAAGCCAACCTGTTCTTCGACGATGGCCGCCGCAAGCGCTACGACGATGACCAGGACGACTCGCAGTACTGGAACCGGGTCGAACACGATTTCGACGTGTTCGGCCACGAAACCATGGCCAACGTGTACCACGACGACGGCAGCCGGACGTGGCTCGACTACAGCGTGACGCCCGGCTACCAGGTCATTTCGCGGTTCAACCCGCAGGGCTTGCTGATCTCCAGGGAGGCAAGCGCTTATTGGCCTGGTGCGCCGTTGCCGGCGCCGCTGCCGCCCGCCATCGGCCCGGCGCCTGCTTTGCCCTTCCTCGTCCTGCCGGCCCTGGCGCCACTCAATCCTTTCCTGCCTTCGCCTTTCCCGACTTTCTTCCCGCCGTCGGACTTTCAGGCGCCTCCACCGGTTCCGGAGTGGGATCTGGAGGTGGAGGTGCGGATTCCGGAGCCGGAGCCTTGGGGCTGAGGTGCGCCGGTATTCATCCGCAGAGATCTTCGGGGCCTTCGTCGGCAGCTCGGTCGTTCACCTGCTGCTGCTGATCCCGACGCTCGTCACGCTGCAGATCTACGACCGTGTGCTGACCAGCCGGCGCAGCGAAACCCTGCTCATGCTGCTGGCCGCCGCCGTCCTGTCGCTCGCGGCATGGTGGATCGTCGACACGTCGCGCGTGCGCTGGCACGCGGCGCGCGCGGCGGAGATGGAGGCGCAGCTCGCGCATGACCTGGTGCCGCTGATGCTTCATCTCCCGGCCCTGCAGGCGGGCGCGGCGATCCAGCAGTTGTGGCGCGACATGGCCGCGCTGCGGAAATTCACCGGCGGCCCGGCGCTGCTGGCGGTCATCGATCTGCCCTGGTGCCTGGTCTACCTGCTCGTCATCGCGGCCTTTCATCCGCTGCTGGGGGCGGTAGCCCTGTGCGGCGTGCTGATGCTCGTCGGACTGGCATGGCTGACCGAATGGCGATTGCGGGCCACCGTGGCGTCGGCCGAGGATTCCCAACTGCAGGCGCAGCGCAGCTCCGGCGAGATCGCCGCCTTTGCCGAAGTCCTGCAAGCCCATGGGCAGCAAGACCAGATGGGCGCGGCATGGCTGGCCATCAGAGACAGGGCGGCCGGCGCGCAACTGGCTGCCGATCTGCAGGGGCACAGCCTCAAGGGCTGGGGCAAGCTGCTACGTCAGGTGTTGCAACTGGGCGTGCTTGCCATCGGTGCCTGGCTGGTCCTTCAGGGTCATGCCACCGGCGGCGTGATGATCGCCGGCAGCATTCTGCTGGGCAAGGCCCTGATGCCGATCGAAGTACTGATCGGCGGCTGGAAGCAGCAACTGGAAGCCCGCAAGGCGCTGCTTCGGCTGCGCCACGCCTTCGCGTCCAAGGCCGATGTCGGCAGGCTGTGGCCGGAGACCGTCCTGCCACCCGCCAAGGGCGAACTGCGGCTGGTGGACGTGGGTGTGGCGCTCTCGCCGGACCGCGGCGCAATCCTGCACGGCCTCAGTCTCACATTGCCTGCGGGCGCGCTGCTGGCCGTACTCGGTCACAGCGGCAGCGGCAAGAGCACACTGGCGCGCGTGCTGGCGGGCGTGCAGGTTCCGACCCACGGCGAGGTGTCGCTGGACGGCGCCGCGCTGCGTCAATACAGCGCACGGGCCCGCGGATGGGCGACCGGTTACCTGCCGCAGGATGTGCAGTTGCATGACGGCAGCGTGGCGCACAACATTGCGCGCCTGTGGCAGCCGACCGAGGCGCTCACGAACGAACAAAGCGATGCGGTGGTCGAGGCCGCACAGCGCGCCGGCGCGCATGCGCTGATCACAGCGCTGCCCCGCGGCTACGACACGCTCCTCGGCAGCGCGCCAGGCGCGCAACTGCTTTCGGGCGGGCAGCGCCAGCGCATCGCGCTCGCCCGCGCGATCTATGCCACGCCGGGCGCCGGCGTGCCCCGTCTCGTCGTTCTGGACGAACCCGACAGCCATCTCGATGCGGATGGCGAGGAGGCCCTGGCGCGTTGCCTGCACGATTTGCGCGAGCGGGGCTGCACCGTCGTGGTCATCACCCATCGCCCGCACCTGATCGCGTCGGCAAGCCATGTGCTGGTGCTGGTCCAGGGCGCGGTCGAGCAGTTCGGCCCGCGCGAACAGGTGCGGCAATGGATGGTCAGGCGCAACCGGGCCATGCTGGCAAGGCAGGAGAGCAGGGCATGAATGCCGGGCCCGCGCCCGCGCCGCCATGGCAACGGGAAATGCGCCGCGCCTGGCGCGCCGGCCTGTGTGGCACCTTGCTCGGTGCCCTGGCGCTGGGCGCCTGGGCCGCCCTGGCACCGCTGGCCGCGGCGGTGATCGCCGAGGGCACCGTCAAGTCCGTGGGCAATCGCAAGACGGTGCAGCATGCCGAGGGCGGCATCATCGCCGCCATCCACGTGAAAGACGGCGATCGGGTCGCGCAGGGCCAGGTCCTCGTCACCCTGGCCGATGCGCGCGTGGCCGCCGGGGCACAGGCCCTGCTCGAGCAGTGGATGGCGGGTACGCTCAAGGCTCAGCGGCTCGAAGCCGAGATCGCCGGCATTCCGTTCGCGCCGAAGTTCAAGGACTTTCACGAGCGCTCCCCGGCGAGCGGCGAGACGCGCGACATGTCGCTGTGGACCTTGCTGGCCCGGCGCGAGCAGGGACTGTTCGCCGCCCGTGCCCATCAGCAGGCCGAACAGGCGCGCTGGCTGCGTGAACAGTGGTCGCAGATCCGGCGCGAGACCGCCAGCCAGGACGAACTGATCGCCACCACCGAATCTGCCTTGGGCCTGGCCCGGCGCGAGTTGGCGGCCAACGAGAAGCTCAAGGCTGATGGCTTCATCAGTGATGCCAGGTTGAGCGAGTTGCAACGGGTGGTGGCGGACTACCGCGCGCGCATGCAGGCCAGCCGGAGCCAGCTGGCGCAGGCGCGCCAAAGGGAGGCGGAGACCCGTTTGAAGCTGGCGGCCCAGAAGACCGAGTTTGCGCGCGCGGCGGCGGACGAGTTGAAAGAGGTCTCCGGCCAGCTTGCGCAGATCGAGCAGGCGCTGCGGCCGGCGCTCGATGCGCAGAGCCGGCAGCGAATCGTGGCGCCGGTCGCCGGAGAAGTGGTGGACCTGAAGGCCCACACGGTCGGTGCCGCCATCGGTCCGCGCGAGCCGGTGCTGGACATCGTGCCGGCCGGCGCTGGACTGGTGATCGAGGCCCGCATCGCGCCGGCCGACATCCGGGACGTGCAGCGCGTGCAGGCGAGCGCGGGCCTCGCGCATGTGATGCTCGCCGCGTACCGTGCCCGCTCCACGCCGCAGGTCGAGGGACGGCTCGGCTACCTGGGTGCCGACCGCCTGTCCGATCCCCACACGGCCGCGCCGTACTACGTGGCGCATGTCACCGTGAGTCCGGAGGCGTTGCAGGCCGCCGGCGAGCTGGCCGGCCAGGCGCTGGTGCTGGCGCCTGGCATGCAGACCGAGGTGTTCATCCCGACGGCAGAGCGCAGCGCATGGCGCTATCTGTTCGACCCCGTGCTCGATGGCGTCCGGCGCAGTCTGCGGGAGCGTTGATGGCAAAGCGGCGGCTCAGTGAAGCCCCGCTTTTTCGTGATACGCCACCGCGTTGATGTGCAGCGGTCGCTTCACGGTTCTGGCTTCGAGGCTCAGGAAAACCCTGAACCAATCCTATACAACTGGCTGAATATCAGGCACACCAACTGCCTCGAATCCAGGCTAGTCGCTGCCATCGCGAGGGAAAGTCCTGGGGTATTCGCAGATTTCCGCCTGGCATGGACTGTGCAATATTCAGCCATCCATTCTCAGGAGACATCGAAATGCACCGTCGCCATCTCGTCGCCCTCGCGGCGATCGCCGCACTGGGCACCGCGCCCGCCTGGGCCCAGTCCAACGAGATCCGCATCGCCCACATCTACAGCAAGACCGGTCCGCTGGAGGCCTATGGCAAGCAGACGCAGACCGGCTTCCTGATGGGCCTGAACTACGCCACCGGCGGCAGCATGGCCGTCAACGGCAAGAAGCTGGTGGTGATCGAGAAGGACGACCAGGGCAAGCCCGACCTGGGCAAGTCGCTGCTGGCCGCGGCCTATGCGGACGACAAGGCCGCGCTCGCGGTCGGCCCCACGTCGTCGGGCGTGGCATTGGCCATGCTGCCGGTGGCCGAGGAGTACAAGAAGATCCTGCTGGTGGAACCCGCGGTGGCCGACTCCATCACCGGCGACAAGTGGAACAAGTACATCTTCCGCACCGGCCGCAATTCGAGCCAGGACGCGATCAGCAATGCCGTGGCGCTGGACAAGCCGGGCGTCAGCATCGCCACGCTGGCCCAGGACTACGCCTTCGGCCGTGACGGCGTGAAGGCCTTCAAGGAGGCGGTGAAGAAGGCCAAGATCGTCCACGAGGAATACCTGCCGCAGAACACCACGGACTTCACCGCCGGTGCGCAGCGCCTGATCGACAAGCTCAAGGACCTGCCTGGCCGCAAGGTGATCTGGATCGTCTGGGCCGGCGCGGGCAACCCCTTCAAGATCGCCGACCTGGATCTCAAGCGCTACGGCATCGAGATCGCCACCGGCGGCAACATCCTGCCGGCCATGGCCAGCTACAAGCAATTCCCGGGCATGGAAGGGGCGACCTACTACTACTTCGGCATCCCGAAGAACCCGGTGAACGAGGCGCTGGTCGCGGCCCACTACAAGGAGTTCAAGACGCCGCCGGACTTCTTCACCGCCGGTGGCTTCAGCGCCGCGATGGCGGTGGTGACGGCGCTCAAGAAGACCGGGGGCGACACCAACACCAACAAGCTCATCTCGACGATGGAAGGCATGAGCTTCGACACGCCCAAGGGCACGATGACCTTCCGCAAGGAAGACCATCAGGCGCTGCAGAGCATGTACCACTTCAAGATCAAGGCCGACCCGGCCTTCACGTGGGGCGTGCCGGAGCTCGTTCACGAGATCAAGGCGTCCGAGATGGACATCCCCATCAAGAACAAGCGCTAGACCCCGCCGATGCTCGAAACGCGCGGGCTCACCGTCCGTTTCGGAGGCCACGTCGCCGTCAACGATGTCAGCTGCAGCTTCGCACCTGGCACGCTGACCGCGATCGTGGGTCCGAACGGCGCGGGCAAGACCACCTACTTCAACCTGATCTCGGGACAGCTCAAGGCGACGGCCGGCACGGTGTCGCTGGACGGGCAGCCGCTGGCGGGCCTGAGCGCCTCCGCGCGCACGCGTGCGGGCCTGGGCCGGGCCTTCCAGTTGACGAACCTGTTCCCTCACCTCACGGTGCTGGAGAACGTGCGGCTTGCGGTGCAGGCCACGAAGGAGGGCGCGCACCGGCGCGGCCTGAACCTGTGGAGCATCTGGAGCGACCATCGCACGCTCACGGAGCGGGCCGACCGCATCCTGGCCGACGTGGCGCTGAAGGCGAAGGAACACGCCACCGTGGCCAGCCTGCCGCACGGCGACCAGCGCAAGCTGGAGGTGGCGCTGCTGATGGCGCTGGAGCCCAAGGTCTTCATGTTCGACGAGCCCACGGCGGGCATGAACGCGGCCGAGGCGCCGGTCATCCTCGACCTGATCCGCGCGCTGAAGAAGGACCGCAGCAAGACCATCCTGCTGGTCGAGCACAAGATGGACGTGGTGCGCGAGCTGGCCGACCGCATCATCGTGCTGCACAACGGGCAACTGGTGGCCGACGGCGAGCCCGCCAAGGTGATCGCCTCGCCGGTGGTGCAGGAGGCTTATCTCGGCGTCGCGAAGGAGAAGGCCTGATGGGCGAGAACCTGTTGACGCTGGAAGGCGTGCACACCCACATCGGGGCTTACCACATCCTGCATGGCGTGGATCTCGCGGTGCCGCGGGGGCAGCTCACGATGCTGCTGGGGCGCAATGGAGCGGGCAAGACCACCACGCTGCGGACGATCATGGGGCTGTGGCATGCGTCTCAAGGGCGGGTGCGCTTCGGCGACCAGGACATCACGGCGCTGCGCACGCCGCAGATCGCGGAACTGGGCATCGCCTACGTGCCGGAGAACATGGGCATCTTCTCGGATCTCACGGTCAAGGAGAACATGCTGCTGGCCGCGCGCGGCGCGAAGAACGCGCAGCAGATGGACGAAGCGCGCCTGAAGTGGATCTTCGGGCTCTTCCCGGCCGTCGAGAAATTCTGGAACCACCCGGCCGGCAAGCTGTCGGGCGGGCAGAAGCAGATGCTGGCGGTTTCGCGCGCGATCGTCGAGCCGCGCGAACTCCTGATCGTGGACGAACCCAGCAAGGGCCTGGCACCGGCGATCATCAACAACATGATCGACGCCTTCGACCAGCTCAAGAAGAGCGGCGTGACGATCCTGCTGGTGGAGCAGAACATCCACTTCGCGCAGCGCCTGGGCGACACGGTGGCGGTGATGGACAACGGGCGCGTGGTGCACAGCGGGAGCATGGCCGCGTTCTCGGCCGACGAGCAGTTGCAGCAGTCGCTGCTGGGATTGGCACTGTGAGCGCGCTGTCTTGCGCCCGATGGGTGATGAGGGTACTGTCTTTCTCCCTCTCCCTCTCCCTCTGGAAGAGGGTTGGGGTGAGGGCTCCGGGCCTTTTGTTTGGCGCTGCGGCAGTGGTGGCGCAGGAGCCGGGAATTCGCCCCGGCGGGCGAGTCACTTTCTTTGTCTCGCCAAAGAAAGTAACCAAAGAAAGGCGACCCCACTGCGCGCGTCCCTCCGCTTCGCTACGGGCAACCTGCGGTGCTCGCACAGCCGGCCCGCCGCAGAACTCGCTACGCGCCCTGCGGGCGCTGCGCTCAAACAGATGCGGCGAGTCAGTTCACGAAGCATGCCTGTCCTTCGGCAGGCATGCCGGCCGGCTGTGCTCCGCTCCTCGGCACGCGCAGAGGGGAGTGGGACGGGCCATCGCTGCGCTCGGCGAACGTCGGCTCGCTTCGCTTCGCGCAGCATCGAGCGCATGCTCATGCTCATGCTCATGCGCTTTGGCAGCATCCAGGCAGACCAGCAGCAATTGGGGCCGTGAGCTTGCGCAAAGTGCACGCAGAGCTGCAGCCCCTGCCTTACAGCATTCCACGGAAGGACGCGCCATGGCGCGTTGGAGTTCCATCCCCTCTGCGCGTGCCGAGGAGCGCAGTGCATCCGGCCCGCACGCCTGCCGGAGGACAGGCGTGCTTCGTGAACTGACTCGCCGCAGCTGTTTGAGCGTAGTGAACGAAGTGAACGCAGCGAGTTCTGCGGCGGGGCCGGATGTGCGAGCACCGCAGGTTGCCCGGAGCGAAGCGGAGGGACGCGCGCAGCGGGGTCGCCTTCTTTTGCTTACTTTTCTTGGCGAGACAAGAAAAGTAAGTCGCCCGCCGGGGCGAATTCCCGGCTCCTGCGCCGCGGCAAGCGCAATGCCAAACCAAGCGCCCGGAGCCCTCACCCCAGCCCTCTTCAAGAGGGAGAGGGAGTAAGACATGAAAACATTCGACCTCGACTGGAAGCCCCTGGTGCTGGTACCCGTGCTGGCGCTCGTCGCCCTGCCCCTGACCGGCTCCTTCTCCACTTGGCTCACGCTCACTGTCGCCGGCCTGGCCATGGGCATGATCATCTTCATCATCGCCTCCGGCCTGACGCTGGTGTTCGGGCTGATGGACGTGCTCAACTTCGGCCATGGCGTGTTCATCGCCTTGGGCGCCTTCGTCGCCAGCACCGTGCTCGGCGCGATGGGCGACTGGACCGGCTCGCAATCCATCCTGCACAACCTGGTGGCCGTGTTCCCCGCCATGCTGGTGGCGATGCTCGTGGCCGGCGCGATCGGTTTGGCTTTCGAGCGATTCATCGTGCGGCCGGTGTATGGACAGCACCTGAAGCAGATCCTCATCACCATGGGCGGCATGATCATCGGCGAGGAACTGATCAAGGTGATCTGGGGCCCGGGCCAGCTCCCGCTGCCGCTGCCGGATGGCTTGCGCGGCTCGCTGCTGGTGGGCGATGCCGCGATCAGCAAGTACCGCCTGCTGGCGGTGGCGGTCGGCATCTTCGTCTTCGGCCTGCTGGCCTGGACGCTGGGCCGCACCAAGATCGGCCTGCTGATCCGCGCCGGCGTGCAGGACCGCGAGATGGTCGAGTCGCTCGGCTACCGCATCGGTCAGCTCTTCGTCGGCGTCTTCGTGGTCGGCAGCGCGCTGGCCGGCCTGGGCGGCGTGATGTGGGGCCTGTTCCAGCAGAACCTGATCCCGCAGATGGGCGCGCAGGTCAACGTGCTGATTTTCATCGTGATCATCATCGGCGGCCTGGGCTCCACCACCGGCGCGTTGATCGGCGCGTTGCTGGTGGGGCTCATGACCAACTACACCGGCTTTCTGCTGCCGGTGGCCACGCAGTTCGCGAGCATCGCGCTGATGGTGGCGGTGCTGCTGTGGCGCCCGCAGGGCGTGTACCCCGTGGCGGGCAGCAGGTGAGGGCTGCCGAATGCTGAATCGACTTCTGTCCAACGACCTGCCGCGCAGCCGCGTGCTGGCCGTGCTGCTGATCGGCCTGTTCTTCGCCCTGGCCTTCGCGCCCTTCATCTTCCCGGGCGTCAAGGCGCTGAGCGTGGCGGCCAAGGTGCTGGTGTTCATCGTGCTGGTCGCGAGCTTCGACCTGCTGCTGGGCTACACCGGCATCGTGAGCTTCGCCCACACCATGTTCTTCGGCATCGGCGCCTACGGCATCGCGATCTCGGCCACGCGGCTGGGGCCGGGGTGGGGCGCGGTGCTGCTGGGCCTGGGCGTGGCGCTGGTGGTGTCGCTGCTGCTGTCGCTGGCGATCGGCCTGTTCTCGCTGCGGGTGCGGGCGATCTTCTTCGCGATGATCACGCTCGCCGTGGCCTCGGCCTTCCAGACGCTGGCCTCGCAGCTGTCGGACTTCACCGGCGGCGAGGACGGGCTGACCTTCAAGCTGCCGGAGCTGATCTCGCCGAGCTTCGAGTTCGCGCAGGAGCCTTTCCTCGGCGTGTCGCTCGACGGCCGGCTGCTGTGCTACTACCTGCTCTTCGTCGCCGCGGTGGTGCTGGTGCTGGCGCTGCTGCGCATCGTCAACTCGCCCTTCGGCCGCGTGCTGCAGGCGATCCGCGAGAACGAGTTCCGCGCCGAGGCGATCGGCTACCGGGTGGTGGTGTATCGCACCACGGCCTCCGTGCTGTCGGCGCTGTTCGCGACGCTGGCCGGGGCGATGCTGGCGATCTGGCTGCGCTACAACGGGCCGGACACCTCGCTGTCCTTCGAGATCATGATCGACGTGCTGCTGATCGTGGTGATCGGCGGGATGGGCACGATCTACGGCGCGGCCATCGGCGCCGCGCTCTTCGTGGTGGCGCAAAGCTACCTGCAGGACCTGCTGCGCCTGGGCAACGAGGCCGTGAGCGGCGTGCCGGCGCTGGCGGCACTGCTGTCGCCCGACCGCTGGCTGCTGTGGCTGGGCCTGCTGTTCGTGCTGTCCGTCTACTACTTCCCGACCGGCATCGTCGGCCGCCTGCGCGCGAGGGCCGTGACATGACGCTCTCCCCCAGGCTCCCCCACTTCGTGTGGTCCGCCAACCCCCTCACCCGGGGGCGCACCCAGAGGCCCGGCAAAGCCGGTTCCTCGGGTGCTCCCGAACGGGCCGGCTTCGCGGCCTGCGTGTTTCGTGCGTCGTGGAGGACGCGCAGCGTCATGGAGCCCTGAAATGAATGCACCGACTTCGAACTACCTGCGCATCGCGGGCCGCGAGATCCATTGGCTGGACTGGGGCGAGCCCGGCCGGCCCGTGGTCGTCGCCTGGCACGGGCTGGCCCGCACCTGCCGCGACATGGACGAGCTGGCGGCGCATTTCGCGCGGCAAGGCTTTCGGGTGATCTGCCCGGACACGCTGGGCCGCGGCCTGAGCCAATGGAGCCCGGTGCCGGACGAGGAGTACCAACTGCGCTTCTACGCGCGCCTGGCCGCGGGCTTGTGCGAGGCGCTGGCCCTGGAGCGCGTCCACTGGGTCGGCACCTCGATGGGCGGGGCGATCGGGATGGTTTGCGCAGGTGGGCTGGTCGAGCCGCGCATGAAGGCGCGCATCGCCAGCATCGTGCTCAACGACAACGCGCCGAGCATCGCCGATGCGGCGGTGGCACGCATCCGGTCCTACGCCGGCAACCCGCCGGCCTTCGAAACGGTGACGGAGCTGGAGGCCTTCTTCCGCACCGTCTACCAACCCTACGGCTGGCTCAGCGATGCGCAATGGCGGCGGCTGACGGAGAGTTCCACGCGGCGCCTGCCCGACGGGCGCGTGACGCCGCACTACGACCCGGCGATGGTGCGGCAGTTCATCGTGCATCCGGATGACTACGACCTGTGGCCGCACTACGACGCGATCGAGGTGCCGCTGCTGTGCCTGCGCGGCGCGGATTCCGACCTGGTGCTGCCCGAGACCCTGATCGAGATGCGCGCACGCGGCCCGGGCGCGGCCGGGCGACTGCAGATCATCGAGGTGCCCGGATGCGGGCACGCGCCCGCGCTGAATGTGCCGGCGCACCTGGAGCCGATCGAGGCCTTTGTGCGCGCGGCCGGCGCGTGATCGAACAGATCGCCACAATCCGTCGCCGGATCAACCCGGAGACTTTATTCATGGCGCTTTCCTTCTACGACATCTCGGTGCCCGTGTTTCTGCGCGGGCTGGGCCAGCTGTCCCACGTGCTCGACAAGGGCCTGGCCCACGCCCGGTCAACCGGCCTCGACCCGGCCACGCTGGTCGAGGCGCGGCTCGCACCGGACATGCTCACGCTGGCCGGGCAGGTACAGCGGGCCAGCGATGCCTCCAAGCTGGGCGCGGCACGCATCGCCGGCATTTCGGCACCGAGCTACGAGGACAGCGAGACGCGCTGGGAGGAACTGGAGGCGCGTATCGCGAAGACGGTGGAATTCTTGAAGTCGATCGACCGCGCACAGGTCGATGGCGGCGAAAACCGCCCCGTCGTGCTCAAGGTGCGCGACACGCAGATCGAGTTCACGGCGCAGCGCTATCTGCTTCAGTTCGCGTTGCCGAACTTCTTCTTCCACGTGACCACCGCTTACGCCGTGTTGCGACACAGCGGCGTGCCTGTGGGCAAGCTCGACTACCTCGGCAGGTTCTGAGCCGCTACGCGCGTGGGCCAGCCCGCCAGGTGGCGCTCGGCCAGCGCGCACAGCGCGTCGATCCAGTCCGGGCTGTCGTTCAGGCAGGGGATGTAGTGGAAGGCCTTGCCGCCGGATTGCAGGAAGGCGTCGCGGCCTTCCATCGCGATCTCTTCCAGCGTCTCCAGGCAGTCGGTCGGAAAGCCCGGGCACATCACGTCCACGCGGGCCACGCCGGAGGCGCCGAGCGCGCGCAGCGTCGGCTCGGTGTAGGGCTCCAGCCATTTGGCGCGGCCGAAGCGGGACTGGAAAGTGACCTGGTACTGCGCCTGCGCCAGTCCCAGCCGTGCGGCCAGCAGGCTCGCACTGGCGAGGCATTGGTCCTGGTACGGGTCGCCCAGCCGGATGTTGCGTTCGGGGATGCCGTGGTAGCTCAGCAGCAGCCGGTCGGGCCGGCCTTCGTGCTTCCAGTGGGCTTCGACGCTGCGGGCCAGGGCCTCGATGTAGAGCGGGTCGTCGTGGTAGTCGTTGACGAAGCGGAACTCGGGCACGCGGCGGCGGCGTGCGCTCCAGGCATTGACGGCGTCGATCGCGCTCGCGGTGGTGGTGCCCGAGTACTGCGGGTAGGCCTGCAGCACCAGGATGCGGGTCACGCCTTGGGCCGCCAGCGCGTCGAGCTGGGCCGGGATGGAGGGCTGGCCGTAACGCATCGCTTCGTGCACTGTCACGCGGTGGCCGCGCTCGCCCAGCCAGCCTGCCAGCAGCTTTGCCTGCTTCTGGGTCCAGACCTTCAGGGGCGAGCCCTCGGGCGTCCAGATGCCGGCGTACTTGGCGGCGGACTTGGCTGGCCGCGTGCGCAGGATGATGCCGTGCAGGATCGGTGCCCAGAGGGCCTTGGGGATCTCGACCACGCGCGGATCGCCCAGGAATTCCGCGAGAAAGGGCCGCACGGCGGCGGCGGTGGGTTCGTCGGGGGTGCCGAGGTTGCACCAGAGCACGGCGATGCGCTCCCGGTCGTTCGCGGCGGCAGGAGCGGATGAAAGAAAAGGCATTGCGCTATTCTCGGCCATGGCCCCCGCGACCCCCGACACCCAGGCGCTCGACGTGAAGCGCATCGCCGCGATCACGCTCGACCTGGACGACACCCTCTGGCCCATCTGGCCCACCATCGAGCGCGCCGAGCGCGTGCTGCACGACTGGCTGGTGCGCGAGGCACCGAAGACTGCGGAGCTGCTGGTCGCGCCCGGTGTGCTGCGCGAACTGCGCGAGGCCACGGAAAAGGAGCGCTCCGACCTCGCGCACGACCTGAGCGCGCTGCGCCGCGAGTCGATCCGAACCGCGCTGCGGCGCGCGGGCGAGGACCCGGCGCTGGCCGATCCGGCCTTCGATGCCTTCTTCGCCGAGCGCCAGCGGGTCACGCTCTACGACGACGCGCTGCCGGCCCTGCAATGGCTGAGCGAGCGCTATCCGCTGGTCGCCGTCTCCAACGGCAACGCGAGCGTGGAGCTCACCGGCGTGGGCCGCTGGTTCCGCGCCGCCTTCAGCGCCCGCGAGTTCGGCAGCGGCAAGCCGCACGCGGCCATCTTCCACGCCGCCGCGGCCGCGGTCGGGCAACGGCCCGAGCAGGTGCTCCACGTGGGCGACGACGCCGCGCTGGACGTGGTGGGCGCGCTCGGCGCGGGCATGCAGGCCGCGTGGCTGGTGCGCGACGAGCGGCCCTGGGAAGAAGGGGCGCGGCCGCATCTGATCGTGCCGGACCTGCGCGCGTTGTGCGCGGCGCTGGAGTCGGGGGCGTTCTGAACGCGCAGGCGCAGGGCGCGCCGCGTCGGAATGCGCCCGGCCCCCGCCCGCGCAGGGTGCGTGCCGAGCACGCCCCGGCGGCCTATCCGCCCGCGGCCTTGCCACTGCGCACGGCGCCCTCGATCGTGGCGGGGTACGGCCCGTCCACGTAGTCGCCGCAGGCGACCAGGCCCGCGGCGATGCGGGCCGCCGGGCGCTCCAGGCCTGGCGTGCAGGCGAAGGTGGCGCGCTTCTCCACCACCGTGAGCAGCGGCGCGAGACCGGTCTGGCCCAGTTGCTCTCGCGCCTGTGCCAGCACCTGCTGCTCGAGCGCTTCGCGTTCCTCCGTGCTGGCGCTGACCACGAAGGCCAGCAGGCCCGCCGGGCCGCCGAGCTGGCCGCGGTCGAAGACGAACTGGGCCGGTGCGGCGTGCGAGGTGCGCATCGCCAGCACCGGGCTGGGCAACGGCGTGCCGCCGGTGGCGTAGACGGTGGCGATGGCTTCGTGCTGCAGCGCCTGCGCGGTCTGCGCCCAGTTGGCGGTCTCGGGCAAGCCGACCGCGGCGGCGAGGCGCGCGGCTTCCCAGGGCGGACAGGCGAGCACCACGCGATCGAAGCGCTGGCCATCGACCCGCCAGCCCGCGGGGGTGCGCGACAGGGCTTGCACCCGCAGGCCCATCGCCACCTCGGTGCCGTGCTGCGCGAGCCAGCGGCCCGCGGCATCGGGCAGCAACGCGCCCAGGTCGACCCGCGGCAGCAGCAGATCAGCGCCGCCGCGCCCGGTGAACAGGGCGTCGTGGAGCACGCGCAGGAACACCTGGCCGCTGGCGCGGGCCACGGGCGTGTTGAGGGCCGAGACGCACAGCGGCTCGACGAGTTCGCGTCGCACGCGCGGGGTGAGCGTGGCGCAGAGGGTATCGACCGAGGCCAGCGGATCGCACTGGAAACCCGAGAGGCGCCAGCGCAGCGCGGTCGACACCAGCGCGGCCTTGTCGCGCAGCGACCAGCCGCGCGCGCCGAGGATGCCCACCAGCAGGTCCAGCGGCGGCGGCCAGCCTGCCGGCACTTGCAGGCCGCCGCCCTCGGCGAAGCGCAGTTGCAGCGGCATCCGGCGCAGTGCGGCTTCGGGGTCGATGCCCAGCTCGCGCATCAGGCCCAGTGTGGCGCTGTAGGCGCCGATCAGGATGTGCTGGCCGTTGTCGAGCAGGATGGGTGTGCCGTCCGGCAGCCGCGCGGGCAGGGCACGGGCGCGGCCGCCGAGCGTGCGCGCGGCCTCGAATACCGTCACCGCATGGCCGGCGCGCCGGGCTTCGACCGCACAGGCCAGGCCGGCCCAGCCCGCACCGATGACGGCGATGGCCTGGGTCACAGTCGGCCGCCGCCGGGCCGTCCCTCCGCCTCGGGGGGTGGAGCGACACGAGCGAAGCGCGCGAGAAGCCGGGCTGTCATAACTTGCCGAGGGCTTGCACCCGCCACGCGAGCCAGAGCTTGCGCAGCGGCGTCAGGCTCACGCGCTGGTTCAGCACCTGGAAGCCGTCGCGCTCGATCTCGCGCAGCAGGGTGCGGTAGATGCTGGCCATCATGAGTCCCGGCTTCTGCGCGCGCCGGTCTGCCGCGGGCAGCAGTGACAGGGCTTCGTCGTAGGCCGCATGGGCGCGCCGGGCCTGGAACTTCATGAGCGCGACGAAGCGCTCGGAATGGACGCGGTTCAGGATCTCGTGCGCCTTGACGTCGTACTGCTGCAGCTCGTTGACCGGCAGGTAGATGCGCCCGCGCAGCGCGTCCTCGCCGACGTCGCGGATGATGTTGGTGAGCTGCAGCGCCAGGCCCAGCTTGTGCGCGTAGGTGGTGGTCTGCGCCTCGGTCTGGCCGAAGATGCGCGCGGCGCCTTCACCCACCACGCCGGCCACCAGGTGGCAGTAGCGCTTCAGGCCGGCGAAGTCGAGGTAGCGGGTCTGCTCCAGGTCCATCTGGCAGCCGTCGATCACTTCCTGCAGCTGGCGCGCCTCGATGCCGTAGGTGCCGGCATGCGGCATCAGCGCCTGCATCACCGGATGCTGCGGCCGTCCGGCGAAGGCCTGCTGCACCTCGTTGCGCCACCAGGCGAGCTTGGTGGCGGCGACGCCGGGGTCGCTGACTTCGTCGACCACGTCGTCGATCTCGCGGCAGAAGGCATAGAAGGCCGTGATCGCGGCGCGTCGCGGCCGGGGCAGGAAGAGAAAGGCGTAGTAGAAGCTGCTGCCCGAGGCGGCGGCCTTGTCCTGGACGTACTGCTCGGGGGTCATCGTGGAGAACTCGTCATCGCGGGCGATTGTCTCCGCATCCACAGGGCACGCCAGGCGAGAGCGGGCGCATCGGCCTTGCCGATGGTCGGGCGCCGCGACCAGCTGTCGAAGCCCAGCGCCTCGATCTTGTCGAGGATGCGCAGGCCGCCCTGCACGACGAGGCGCAGCTCCCAGCCGGCGCGGCCGGGCAGGCGGTGCACGAGCGGGGCGCCTTCGTTCATCAGCGCGCGGGCCCAGGCCACCAGGCTGCGGACCAGTGCGAGGGCGGCGGCCGGCGGCGCGGCGGGCCTCGAGGGCCTGAAGTCTCGCAGCGCCTGGGGGGACAGGCCGTGTGATGCCAGCTCGGCCGCGGGCAGGTAGAAGCGGGCGCGTGGCAGGTCCACGCTCAGGTCCTGCCAGAAATTGACGAGCTGCAGAGCGCTGCAGATGGCATCGCTGCATGCGAGCGATCGCGCGTCGTCGACGCCGTAGAGATGCAGCAGCAGCCGGCCGACCGGATTGGCCGAGCGGCGGCAGTAGTCCAGCAGTTCGGCGCGATCTGCATAGCCGGTGGCATCCCGGGTTTTCTCGATGTCCTGCATGAAGGCGGAGAGCAGGTCGGCCAGCAGCGGCTCGGGCAGGGCGAAGTCGCGCATGGCCTGCGCGAGCGGGCCGAAGACCGCCGGCCAGCGGGCCGAGGGCGGGGCGCCGTGCGCCGCGGCCGCGAGTTCGGTGCGAAAGGCGCGCAGATCGTCGAGGCGCTGGTCGGCCGGGGCATCGCCTTCGTCGGCGATGTCATCCGCGGTGCGCGCGAACGCGTAGATCGCTGCGATGGGTGGCCGCAGGCGTGGGGGGCACAGCCATGAGGCGACCGGAAAGTTTTCGTAGTGGGTGGGGGCGGGCGCGATGGCGGGAGGGGACGTGGAAGGCACCCGGCGGATTGTCGTGCACGCGGTTCTCAGGTCAGTGACGCCGGTGTGGCGCCCTCTGCATGCCATGGGTCACGTCCCCTGGTGCCGGCGCCTTTCGGTAATTGACAACGGTTCGCAGTTACCCTAGATTACTAACCGGCTGGTCATTAATGACCCCCATCGTTTCTTCCAAGGGTGTTTCATGACCGCGTCGTCCACGTCCCCTGCCTTCCGTCGCGCTGGCCTCCTCGTGCTTGCCGCACTGGCGCTCGCCGGCTGCTCACGTCCCCAGCCTGCGGCGGAGCCGGTGCGGGCGGTCAAGGTGATCACGGTGGGCACCAGCGCGTATGGTACTGAGCCCGAGTTCGCCGGCGAGGTGCGGGCGCGCATCGAATCGCGGCTGGGCTTCCGGGTGGCTGGCAAGATCATCCGCCGGCAGGCCGAACTGGGCCAGCACGTCCGGGCCGGCCAGGCACTCGCCCAGCTCGATCCGCAGGACTACCGGCTGGCCGCCGAGGCGGCCCGCGCCCAGCAGGCAGCGGCGCAGACGAACCGTGACCTGGCAGCCGCCGACCTGAAGCGCTACCGTGGCTTGCGGGAGCAGAACTTCATCAGCGCCGCCGAGCTCGAGCGGCGCGAAAGCACATACAAGGCGGCCCAGGCGCAACTGGAACAGGCGCAGGCCCAATTGGCCACCCAGGGCAACCAGGCCCAGTACACGACACTGGTGGCGGACGTCCCGGGCATCGTCACCGCGATCGAGGCAGAGCCGGGACAAGTGGTCTCGGCCGGCACGCCGGTCGTGCGCATCGCGCAGGACGGCGCGCGCGACGTGGTCTTCTCCGTGCCGGAAGACCGCGCCGGGCTGGTGAAGGCCGGTTCGCCCGTCACGGTGCGCGGCTGGGCCGACGACAAGGAAATCGAAGGCAAGGTGCGCGAGGTGGCGGCCAGCGCCGACACGGTGACGCGCACCTTCGCCGTCAAGGTCGCGATCGATGCGGCCACGGCGCCCGCGCTCGGCGCCACGGTCTATGCGCGCCCGCATGCGCTTTCGCGCAACGGCGCGGCGGTGATCAAGCTGCCGACCACAGCGCTGCGCCAGGAAGGCCAGGGCAGCGCGGTCTGGGTGCTGGACAAGGCCAGCATGACGGTGCGCTCGCAGCCGGTGGAGGTGAGCACCGCCGACGGCAACGAGGCCGTGATCGGCAGTGGCCTGACGCCGGGTATGCAGGTGGTGGTGGCCGGGGTGCACGTGCTGTCGCCGGGGCAGAAGGTCTCGATCTACCGGGACAAGCGCGCCGCACCCGCTTCGGCGGCCCAGGAGCCGGTCAAGGGCCCGGGCACGGTCGTGCCGGTTTCCGCTGCCCGCTGACGAGTCCGCCATGACCGCGCAGGCTGCTGGTACCGGCAAGGCCGGATTCAACCTCTCGAAATGGGCGCTCGACCATTCGGCGCTCACCCGCTATCTGATGGTGGTGCTGATGCTGCTCGGCATCGCCGCCTACTTCCAGCTCGGGCAGGACGAGGATCCTCCCTTTACCTTCCGGGCGATGGTGGTACGCACCTACTGGCCCGGCGCCACGGCGCAGCAGGTGGCCGAGCAGGTGACGGACAAGATCGAGCGGACGCTGCAGGAGGCGCCCTATGCCGACAAGATCCGCAGCTACTCCAAGCCCGGCGAGTCGCAGATCATTTTCCAGATCAAGGATTCCTCGCCCCCGGGCGACGTGGCCAATGTCTGGTACACGGTGCGCAAGAAGATCGGCGACATCCGCGGCACCCTGCCAGCGGGCATCCAGGGGCCCTTCTTCAACGACGAATTCGGCGACGTCTACGGCGTGATCTACGCGCTGGAGAGCGACGGCTTCAGCTATGCCGAACTCAAGACTTTCGCCGACGACGTGCGCCAGAAGCTGCTGCGCGTGAAGGACGTGGCCAAGGTCGAGCAGTTCGGGGTGCAGGACGAGAAGGTCTTCATCGAGGTCTCGCAGAAGCGCCTGGCGCAGCTGGGACTGGACTTCAACGGCGTGCTGTCCCAGCTCGGGCAGCAGAACGCGGTCGAGAGCGCGGGCACGATCCAGGCGCCGGCCGACGTGGTGCAGGTGCGCGTGGCCGGCCAGTTCACCAGCGTGGAGCAGCTGCGCACGATGCCGATCCGCGGCAGCTCCGGCAACCAGATGCGACTGGGCGACATCGCGGAGATCCACCGCGGCTACGTCGACCCGCCCCAGGTCAAGGTGCGGCACCAGGGCAAGGAAGTGATCGGGCTGGGCATCTCCATGGCCAAGGGCGGCGACATCATCGCGCTGGGCAAGTCGCTGCGCGCCGCGACGGCCGAGATCGACAAGCGCCTGCCGGCCGGGGTGAGGCTGCGGCAGGTGCAGGACCAGCCGGTGGCGGTCGCGACCTCGGTCAACGAATTCGTGAAAGTGCTCATCGAGGCGGTCGCGATCGTGCTGGCGGTGAGCTTCATCTCCCTCGGGCTGCACAAGGGCGGGCGCTTCGGCTGGCACGTGGACGTCCGCCCGGGGCTGGTGGTGGCCATCACCATCCCGCTGGTGCTGGCCGTGACCTTCCTGGCGATGCAGTACTTCGGCATCGGGCTGCACAAGATCTCGCTGGGCTCGCTGATCATCGCGCTGGGCCTGCTGGTGGACGACGCGATCATCGCGGTCGAGATGATGGTGCGGAAGATGGAAGAGGGCTACGACAAGGTGCGTGCCGCCACCTTTGCCTACGACGTCACCGCCAAGCCGATGCTGACCGGCACGCTGATCACCGCCGCCGGCTTCCTGCCCATCGGCATCGCCAAGTCGACGGTGGGCGAATACACCTTCGCGATCTTCTTCGTGACCGTGATCGCGCTGGTGTTGTCGTGGCTGGTGTCGGTGTATTTCGTACCTTACCTGGGCACGCTGCTGCTGAAGGTCAAGCCGCACGATCCCGACGCGCCGCCGCATGAGCTGTTCGACTCGCGTTTCTACAACACCTTCCGGCGCATGGTGAACTGGTGCGTCGAGCACCGCTGGCTCACGATCGGCGCGACGCTGCTGATCTTTGCGCTGGGCATCGTGGGCATGGGCAAGGTGCAGCAGCAGTTCTTTCCCGACTCGAGCCGGCCGGAGATCATGGTCGACCTGTGGTTCCCGGAAGGCACCTCCTTCGCCGCCAACGAGGAAGTGGCCAAGCGGGTCGAGCAGCGCCTGTTGAAGGAGGAGGGCGTCGCCTCGGTCAGCACCTGGATCGGCTCGGGCGTGCCGCGCTTCTACCTTCCGCTGGACCAGACCTTTCCGCAGTCCAACGTCTCCCAGCTGATCGTGCTGGCCAAGGACCTGAAGGTGCGCGAGAAGCTGCGCCTGCAGATGCCGGCGATGTTGGCGGAGGAGTTCCCGGAGATCCGCGGACGGGTGAAGCTGCTGCCCAACGGGCCGCCGGTGGCCTACCCGGTGCAGTTCCGCGTGATCGGCACCGAGCCGGGGCAGTTGCGCATCCATGCCGACGAGGTCAAGGCCATCCTGCGCGAGAACCCCAGGATGCGCGGGGTCAACGACAACTGGAACGAGTCGGTCAAGGTGATCCGGCTGGTGGTCGACCAGGACAAGGCGCGCGCGCTGGGCGTCACCAGCCAGGCGATCGCCCAGGCCTCGCGCACCATGTTCAGCGGCACCAACGTCGGCCAGTACCGCGAGAACGACCTGCTGATCGACATCGTGCTGCGCCAGCAACCCGACGAGCGCGAGTCGATCTCGGACATCGGCAACGCCTATCTGCCCACCGCGTCGGGCCGCTCGATTCCGCTGCTGCAGATCGCCAAGCCGGTCTTCACCTGGGAGCCGGGCGTGATGTGGCGCGAGAACCGTGACTACGCCATCACCGTGCAGGGCGACATCATCGAGGGCCTGCAGGGCGCGACCGTCACCGAGCAATTGCTGCCCGCGCTGCGCAAGCTGGAGGCCAAATGGCATGCCGAGGGACAGGGCGCGTACCGCATCGAGGTGGCGGGCGCGGTGGAAGAGAGCAGCAAGGGCTCGTCCTCGATCGTGGCCGGCTTGCCGATCATGCTGTTCCTGACCTTCACGCTGCTGATGCTGCAGCTTCACAGCTTCAGCCGTTCGATGCTCGTGTTCCTGACCGGGCCGCTGGGCATCGCCGGCGTGGCAGGCGCGCTGCTGATCTCCGGCCGGCCCTTCGGCTTCGTCGCGCTGCTGGGGGTGATCGCGTTGATGGGCATGATCCAGCGCAACGCCGTGATCCTGATCGACCAGATCGAGCACGACCGCGCCGACGGCGTGGCGACCTGGGACGCGATCGTCGAATCGGCGGTGCGCCGGCTGCGGCCGATCGTGCTGACGGCGGCGGCGGCTGTGCTGGCGATGATTCCGCTCTCGCGCAGCGTGTTCTGGGGCCCGATGGCCGTGGCCATCATGGGCGGGCTGATCGTGGCCACCGTGCTCACGCTGCTGGCGCTGCCGGCGATGTATGCCGCCTGGTTCCGCGTGCGGCGCGATGAAGCCGACCCTGCCAAGGAAGCAGAGGAGGCCTTGGTTCGCGCTTAAAATACCGGGTTGACCGATTTCAGGCGGTCGGCCTCTCGGCCGGCTGCTCGTCGAATACGAAGGCGGCCTTGAGGGCCGTTTTCCGTATTGGTCACCTGGAAAACTGGAAAAAACTGGGGACCGCGCGGGTGGCGAAATTGGTAGACGCACCAGGTTTAGGTCCTGACGTTCGCAAGAACGTGCCGGTTCGAGTCCGGCCCCGCGCACCAGCACAAGACCCTCACAAGGAACTTACGAAATGACCGTGAACGTTGAGACCCTCGAGAAGCTCGAGCGCAAGATCACGCTGACCTTGCCCGTCGGCACCATCCAGTCCGAGGTCGATTCACGCCTCAAGAAGCTGGCCCGCACCGTCAAGATGGACGGGTTCCGCCCCGGCAAGGTGCCGATGACGGTGGTGGCCCAGCGCTACGGCTACTCGGTGCACTACGAGGTCATGAACGACAAGGTCGGCGAGGCCTTCTCGCACGCCGCCAACGAGGCCAAGCTGCGCGTGGCCGGCCAGCCGCGCATCACCGAGAAGGAAGGCGCGCCCGAAGGCCAGCTGGCATTCGATGCGATCTTCGAAGTGTTCCCGGACGTCAAGATCAATGACCTGGCCAATGCCGAGGTCGACAAGCTCAGCGCCGAGGTCGGCGACGACGCCATCGACAAGACGCTGGACATCCTGCGCAAGCAGCGCCGCACCTTCGCCCAGCGTGCCCAGGACGCCGCCGCGGAGGACGGCGACCGCGTCACGGTCGACTTCGAGGGCAAGATCGACGGCGAACCCTTCCAGGGCGGCAAGGCCGACGACTTCCAGTTCATCGTCGGCGAAGGCCAGATGCTCAAGGAATTCGAGGATGCCGTGCGCGGCCTGAAGTCCGGCGACAGCCGCACCTTCCCGCTGTCCTTCCCGGCCGACTACCACGGCAAGGACGTGGCCGGCAAGCAGGCCGACTTCATGGTCACCGTGAAGAAGATCGAGGCCTCGCACCTGCCCGAAGTGAACGAGCAACTGGCCAAGTCGCTCGGCATCGCCGATGCCACGGTCGAGGGCTTGCGCGCCGACATCAAGAAGAACCTGGAGCGCGAGGTCAAGTTCCGCCTGCTGGCCCGCAACAAGACCGCGGTGATGGATGCCCTGGTCGCCAACGCCGAGCTGGATCTGCCCAAGTCCAGCGTGCAGGCCGAGGTGGATCGCATGGTCGAAGGCGCCCGCGCCGAGCTCAAGCAGCGCGGCATCAAGGATGCCGACAAGGCGCCGATCCCCGACGACGTGTTCCGCCCGCAAGCCGAACGCCGCGTCCGCCTGGGCCTGGTGGTGGCCGAGCTGGTGCGCGCCAACAACCTGCAGGCCAAGCCCGAGCAGATCAAGGCCCACATCGATGAACTGGCCGCCAGCTACGAAAAGCCGGCCGACGTGGTGCGCTGGTATTTCAGCGACAACCGCCGCCTGGCCGAGGTCGAGGCGGTGGTGATCGAGAACAACGTGACGGACTTCGTCCTGAGCAAGGCCAAGGTCAACGAAAAGTCGGTGAGCTTCGACGAGCTCATGGCCCAGCAGGGCTGATCGCCGCCGGCGCATCCCTCATGGGGCTTGTGCTTTGGAGCACGAGCCCCATGTCGTCTCGGTACAGTACAAACCTCTCTGGAGAGCAAACAATGAGCGCACAGGACATTCAAGGCCTCGGCATGATCCCGATGGTCATCGAGCAATCGGGCCGCGGCGAGCGTTCCTACGACATCTATTCGCGCTTGCTCAAGGAGCGGGTGATCTTCCTGGTCGGCGAGGTGAACGACCAGACCGCCAACCTGGTGGTGGCGCAGTTGCTCTTCCTGGAGAGCGAGAACCCCGACAAGGACATCTCCTTCTACATCAACTCCCCGGGCGGCAGCGTGAGCGCCGGCATGGCGATCTACGACACCATGCAGTTCATCAAGCCGGACGTGTCCACCCTGTGCGTGGGCTTCGCTGCCAGCATGGGCGCCTTCCTGCTGGCGGCCGGCGCCAAGGGCAAGCGCTTCTCGCTGCCCAACTCGAAGATCATGATCCACCAGGTTCTGGGCGGCGCCCGCGGCCAGGCCACGGACATCGAAATCCACGCCCGCGACATCCTCAAGACGCGCGAGCAGATGAACCGCATCCTGGCCGAGCGCACCGGCCAGAGCGTGGAGAAGGTCGCCCGCGACACCGAGCGCGACTACTTCCTGAGCGCGGACGAGGCCAAGGAGTACGGTCTCGTCGACCAGGTGATCGCCAAGCGCGGCTGACCGGGTCCGAACGGCCGGCGCCATGGGGCCCGGGCGAAGACGGCGTTTTCCGCACGGAGAACGCCGTTTTTGTTCGGGCCGGGGACGGGCCGAGGGGCATTCTTCTTCGCTATCATTGTTAAACCCCCGTTACGAGGCATCTGTCCATGGCCGAAAAGAAAGGCTCTTCCAGCGAAAAAACGCTTTACTGCTCGTTCTGCGGGAAGAGCCAGCACGAGGTCAAGAAGCTGATTGCCGGTCCGTCGGTGTTCATCTGCGACGAGTGCATCGACCTGTGCAATGAGATCATCCGTGACGAACTGCCGGCGGGCGAGGAGTCGCGCGAGCCGCGCAACGACCTGCCGACGCCAGTGGAGATCAAGGCCAACCTCGACAACTACGTGATCGGCCAGGAGCCGGCCAAGCGCATGCTCTCGGTCGCGGTGTACAACCACTACAAGCGCCTGCGCCACAAGGACAAGGCCAAGGGTGACGATGTCGAGCTGAGCAAGAGCAACATCCTGCTCATCGGCCCCACCGGCTCAGGCAAGACCCTGCTGGCCCAGACGCTGGCCCGCATGCTGGACGTGCCCTTCGTGATGGCCGACGCCACCACGCTGACGGAAGCCGGCTACGTCGGCGAGGACGTCGAGAACATCATCCAGAAGCTGCTGCAAAGTTGCAACTACGAAGTCGAGCGTGCGCAGCGCGGCATCGTCTATATCGACGAGATCGACAAGATCTCGCGCAAGTCCGACAACCCCTCGATCACCCGCGACGTGTCGGGCGAGGGCGTGCAGCAGGCGCTGCTCAAGCTGATCGAAGGCACCATGGCGAGCGTGCCGCCGCAGGGTGGGCGCAAGCATCCCAACCAGGACTTCCTGCAGATCGACACGACAAACATCCTGTTCATCTGCGGCGGCGCCTTCGCGGGGCTGGAGAAGGTCATCGAGAACCGCACCGAAGCCTCGGGCATCGGATTCGGCGCGTCGGTCAAGAGCAAGCAACAGCGCAGTCTGACCGAGGTGTTCCGCGAGGTCGAGCCCGAGGACCTGATCAAGTTCGGCCTGATCCCGGAGCTGGTCGGCCGGATGCCGGTCGTGGCTTCCCTGGCCGAGCTGACCGAGGACGCGCTGATCCAGATCCTCACCGAACCGAAGAACGCGGTCGTCAAGCAGTTCACCAAGCTGCTGCAGATGGAAGGTGTGGACCTGGAGATCCGTCCAGCCGCGCTGCGCGCTATCGCGCGCAAGGCCCTGGCCCGCAAGACCGGCGCGCGCGGCCTGCGTTCGATCCTGGAGCAGTCGCTGATCGACACCATGTTCGAGCTGCCGAATGCCACCAATGTCGACAAGGTCGTGGTCGAAGAATCCACAATCGACGAAAGCAAGCCGCCGCTCCTCGTGTACCGCGAGGCGGCCAAGAAGGCCTGACCGGGTGTTCGTCAGGCCGGCCCCTCCGATCACGACGACCGGCGTCTTTGACGATTACCGTGCCCGCGGGCTTGAAAAGCGCGCGCGGCCGACCATCTTTCCATGATCAAGTAAAGGATTCCCATGTCCGGTCATACCCCCCTGCCCGCCACCGAGCTCGACCTGCCTCTTCTGCCATTGCGCGATGTGGTCGTGTTCCCCCACATGGTGATACCGCTGTTCGTGGGCCGTCCCAAGAGCATCAAGGCCCTCGAGCTGGCGATGGAGGCGGAGCGCCGGATCATGCTGGTCGCCCAGAAGGCCGCCGCCAAGGACGAGCCCTCCGTGGAGGACATGTTCCAGGTCGGCTGCATTTCCACGATCCTGCAGATGTTGAAGCTGCCCGATGGTACGGTGAAGGTGTTGGTCGAAGGCCAGCAGCGCGCACGCGTCAACCGCATCGACGACGGCGAATCGCATTTCTCCGCCAACGTGACGCCCGTCCAGGTGCCTGACGCTGCCGCGCAGAAGGGCACCGAGGTCGAGGCGCTGCGCCGTGCGGTGATGCAGCAATTCGACCAGTACGTCAAGCTCAACAAGAAGATTCCGCCGGAGATCCTGACTTCGATCTCCAGCATCGACGATCCGGGCCGCCTGGCCGACACCATCGCCGCGCACCTGCCGCTCAAGCTGGACAACAAGCAGGCCGTGCTCGATCTCGACGACATCAAGGCGCGGCTGGAGAACCTGTTCGGCCAGCTCGAGCGCGAGGTTGACATCCTCAACGTCGACAAGAAGATCCGCGGCCGGGTGAAGCGCCAGATGGAGAAGAACCAGCGCGACTTCTACCTCAACGAGCAGGTCAAGGCGATCCAGAAGGAGTTGGGCGAAGGCGAAGAGGGCGCGGACATCGAGGAGATCGAGAAGAAGATCAAGCTCGCCAAAATGCCCAAGGAAGCGCTCAAGAAGGCCGAAGGCGAACTCAAGAAGCTCAAGCTGATGTCTCCCATGTCGGCCGAGGCCACCGTGGTGCGCAACTACATTGACGTGCTGGTGGGCCTGCCCTGGAGCAAGAAGACCAAGATCAAGCACGACCTGGCCCATGCCGAGGAGGTCCTCAACGAGGACCACTACGGCCTGGAGAAGGTCAAGGACCGCATCCTCGAATATCTCGCGGTGCAGCAGCGCGTGGACAAGGTGAAGGCGCCGATCCTCTGCCTGGTCGGCCCGCCGGGCGTGGGCAAGACGTCCCTGGGGCAGTCGATCGCCAAGGCGACCGGCCGCAAGTACACCCGCATGGCGCTGGGCGGGATGCGCGACGAGGCGGAGATCCGCGGCCACCGCCGCACCTACATCGGCGCGCTGCCGGGCAAGGTGCTGCAGAGCCTGAACAAGGTGGGCACGCGTAACCCGCTCTTCCTGCTGGACGAGATCGACAAGCTGGGCACCGACTTTCGCGGCGATCCGTCGAGCGCGCTGCTGGAAGTGCTGGATCCGGAGCAGAACCACACCTTCGGTGACCACTACGTGGAGGTCGACTTCGACCTGTCGGACGTGATGTTCGTCGCTACATCCAACTCGATGAACATCCCGCCGGCGTTGCTGGACCGGATGGAAGTCATCCGCCTGGCGGGCTACACCGAGGACGAGAAGACCCACATTGCATTGCGCTACCTGCTGCCCAAGCAGATGAAGAACAACGGCGTCAAGGAAGACGAGTTGCTCATCACCGAGGAGGCCGTGCGCGACATCGTGCGCTATTACACGCGCGAGGCCGGCGTGCGTTCGCTCGAGCGCGAGCTCTCCAAGATCTGCCGCAAGGTGGTCAAGGGCCTGCTGCTCAAGAAGATGACGCCGCAGGTCGTGGTCGAGGGCAAGAACCTCAACGAGTTCCTGGGTGTGCGCAAGTACACCTTCGGCCTGGCCGAGAAGCAGAACCAGGTCGGCCAGGTGGTGGGCCTTGCCTGGACCGAGGTGGGCGGCGACCTGCTGACGATCGAAGCAGTGACCATGCCGGGCAAGGGCGTGATCAGCCGCACGGGTTCGCTCGGCGACGTGATGAAGGAATCTGTCGAGGCTGCCCGCACCGTGGTGCGCAGCCGCGCGCGCCGGCTCGGAATCAAGGACGACGTGTTCGAGAAGCGCGACATCCATATCCACGTGCCCGATGGTGCGACGCCCAAGGACGGCCCCAGCGCCGGCGCGGCGATGACCACGGCCTTCGTCTCTGCGCTGACCGGCATCCCGGTGCGTGCCGACGTCGCGATGACCGGCGAGATCACTTTGCGCGGCGAGGTCACGGCCATCGGCGGCCTGAAGGAAAAGCTGCTGGCCGCGCTGCGCGGCGGCATCAAGACGGTGCTGATCCCAGAAGAGAACGCCAAGGACCTGCAGGACATTCCCGAGAACGTGAAGAACGGCCTCGAAATCGTGCCTGTGAAGTGGATCGACAAGGTGCTCGAGATCGCGCTGGAGAAGCAGCCCACACCGCTGTCGGACGAAGAGGTCGCGGCTGCTGCGGCGGCGATGGCCGAATCGGCCAAGCAGCGTGCGTCGCAGGCTGTCGAAGGGTCCGTCAAACATTGAGGCCCGGCGCTTGCGAGACCTCGAAAAATTGGTCTATAATTGAAGGCTTGAAACGCGGGAATAGCTCAGTTGGTAGAGCGCAACCTTGCCAAGGTTGAGGTCGAGAGTTCGAGACTCTTTTCCCGCTCCAGTATTCGAAAAGGGAAGCTGCATGCTTCCCTTTTTTTCGCGAGTTCGCAGAAAAAAAAGAGACATCGACACACGCATGGCGCGATAGCAAAGCGGTTATGCAACGGATTGCAAATCCGTCTAGCCCGGTTCGACTCCGGGTCGCGCCTCCACCTTTTCCCGGTACCGTCGATCGGACAGCCCCTCCAACCATCGTTGTCGGGGCTGTTTTCGTTTCGGGTATCGTCGCTATCCAACCGGACGCCCGGATGGTGAAATTGGTAGACACATCGGACTTAAAATCCGCCGCTTCCTGCATAAGGGGCATACCGGTTCGACTCCGGTTCCGGGCACCACCACATCACAAGGGAGCATGACATGCCTCGCTACAACGCTCCATTCGAAATCCACGTCCATGGCGACGTGCCGCTGCGCGCTGACGTCACTTTCGAGCAGATCCAGGAAGCCCTCAAACCCCTCTGGAAGTACGCCGGCGCCCGTTCGCTGGCCGACGGTGCCAGCAGCGTTTATGAAGAGGAGCCGGGTATCCGCTTCGAGCAGAAGGAGCACATGCTCCAGGTCTGCTGGACTGTGGCCGGCGACGAAGACTTCCGCCAGGCCCTCGATGAAATGTGCATGGCGCTGAACGAACTGGCCGAACAGGGCGCGGCGATCGAGGTCACCTTCTACGACACCGATTTCGACGAGGAGGAGGGCGACCCGGACGAAGAGTCGCGCGACGACTTCCTCATGCTCTTCGTCGGCCCGAATCCGGCGGCGATCATGCAGGTGCAACGCGACCTGCTGGTCGAGGATGTGGTGAACCTCATGGAACGTCACTTCGACGGTTCGGAACTCGGCGGCGTGGTGGCCGAGATAGACAAGCTCTTCGGCGACCGCTTCGACGCGCTGGTCAACTCGCTGGAAATCGGCAAGCGCCCGCGCGGCGGCTCGGGCGGGCCCGGCGGCCATGGCGGCGGACGCCGTCCGCGCCACCTGCACTGAGTCCTTCGGTCTTTCCGCGGTGCGGCCCGGCTGCTCCGCTATGCTCGGCGACCTTCATTCGAGGAGCGTCGCTTGGCCCTTTTCTCCCAATCTGCCCTGCGTCCCGGCGTGCGCAAGCGCGAGGTGTTCGGTTGGGCGATGTACGACTTCGCCAACTCCGGCTACACCACGGTGGTGATCACGGCGGTGTTCGCCGCCTACTTCGTCGGCGGGATCGCCAAGGGTGCACCTTGGGGGGCCTTTGCCTGGACAGTGGCGCTGAGCGTCTCCTACGCAATCGTGATGCTGAGCATGCCGGCGATCGGTGCCTGGGCCGACCTGCATGCCGCCAAGAAGAAGGTGCTGGCCGTCGTCACCGCCGGCTGCGTGCTGGGCACGGCGGCGCTCGCGTTCACGCCACAGGCCGGCGGTGCCGCGGGTGTGGCACTCGCGATGGCGCTGGTGGTCGTCTCCAACACTTTCTATTCGTACGGCGAGTCGCTCACCGGCGCCTTCCTGCCGGAACTCGCGACGGCGGAGGGCATGGGCAAGGTCAGCGGATGGGGCTGGGCCTTCGGCTACGTGGGCGGCATGCTCGCCCTGGGGCTGTGCCTGGGCTATGTGCTGTGGTCGCAGGCGCACGCACTGCCTGCCTCGCATTTCGTGCCGGTGACCATGCTCATCACCGCCGCCATCTATGGCGCGGCTGCCTGCGTGACCTTCTCGCTGCTTCCGGAGCGCGCCATCCCCTCCGCGCCGGGCGAACGCCGCAGTGCCTGGCAGCAACTGCGTGAAACCTTCCAGCAGGCGCGTGCCTATCGCGACTTCATGTGGCTGCTGGCCTGCACCGTGTGCTACCAGGGCGGCGTGGCGGTGGCGATCACGCTGGCCGCGATCTACGCCGAGCAGGTGATCGGTTTCGTGCCGAGCGAGACCATGGTCCTGATCTTTGTACTCAACATCGCGGCGGCGCTAGGCGCCTTCGGCTTCGGCTATCTGCAGGACCGCATCGGCCATCGGCGCGCGCTCGGGGGCACGCTGCTGGCGTGGGTTGCCGTGTGCCTGATCGCAGCGTCGGTCACGACCAAGGGCGGCTTCTGGTGGGCAGCATCGATCGCGGGCCTGGCGATGGGTTCCAGCCAGTCGGCCGGGCGCGCCATGACGGGGGTGCTCGCCCCACCTCGCCAACTGGCCGAGTTCTTCGGCCTGTGGACCTTCGCGACGCGGCTGGCGGGCATCATCGGGCCGCTGAGCTATGGGGCGATCACCTGGATGACCGGCGGTAACCAGCGCATCGCCATCCTGACGACGGCGGTGCTGTTCGTGGCCGGGTTGCTGTTGCTGTTGCCGATCGACATGCGGCGTGGGCGGGCGGCGGCGCTGCGCGAGGAGGGCGGGCCTCAGTCGGGCGTCGAACCCTTTGCGGCGCGATAGGCCGATCCGTCGTAGCGCCAGGTCTGCGAGCTGAACGTGGACTGCCGCTCCTGTGTCGTGCAGGTCTCGCCCTGTGCGCTGGAAACCGTCTCCGAGTGCGACTGGCGCAGAACCAGGTCGGCGTAGCCGTGGGTCGTGCTGCGCGCGACCGACAAGTTGCTGCGCACGGTCTCGAAGCTGCCGGCGCAGTTGGCATCCCATTCGCCTCGTTCCAATACCACCTCGACTCCGTCCAGCACCTTGGCCAGCTTCGATCCCTGTGGGAGGTAGAGACTCAGCGTCTCATTCGAATACGGGCTCAGGCGCGACGCGCCCTGGCGCAGCACGCGCAGCCCGAAGGCGCGCGCACCGTCCGCCAGCACGTAGCGGCTGGTGTCGACCTTGATCGCGCGGATGCGGACGTCGTATTCGCGCAGGGCTTCCGACTCGAAGAGCCGGCTGACGATGGTGGCGCGTTCGCTGTTGCCGTTGTCGGCCAGCTGAACGACCAGCACATCCAGGTCGAACTGGGTGAAGCCGGGCACCGAGGAAGAGCGCGGCAGCGGCAGAACGACGATGACGCGGCCGTTGACACCGCGCCAGGGCTGGCAGGCCGCGCGTTCATGGTCGAGCGCGCGGTCGGCGTGCAGCTTCGCGTGCATGCGTTCCGCGAGGCCTGTCTCGCAGGCGGCATGCCCGGCCGTGCCGACGGCCATCAGCAGCGAGGCAAGGAACAAGCTTCGGCGCATGCGCAAGCGAATCAAGCCGTGGCAAGGACCGCGCCGGCGGCAGGGCGGACCAGCCAGCGCGCGGCCGCGGCGTCGAGTGCGCTCGGCGCCCCACTGCTGACGAGCATGACCGAGCCATCGCCATCGCCGGCCAGTTGCCCGGCCTGCGCCAGCAACCGCCGCGTCTGCTGGGCGACCGGCGCGCCGGTGTCGATGAAGCGCACCGACTCGCCGCAATGGCGGCGCAACTCGGCGGCGATGAAGGGGTAATGCGTGCAGCCCAGCACCAGCGTGTCGATCTCGCCCGGCGCGGTGCCGAAACGGCCGGCATCGTGCAGATAGCCCTCGCTCAGTCGGGCGATCGCGGCATCGTCACCGCGCTCGATGGCGCCCGCCAGGCCGTCGCAGGGAACGACGTGGAACACCGCCTGGCCCGCCAGAGAGGCACGCAGGGCCTCGAACTTGCGGCTCTCCAGCGTGACCCGCGTCGCGATCACCGCGACGTGGCCGGTGCGGCTCGCGGCCACCGCTGGCTTGAGCGCCGGCTCGACGCCGACCACCGGCAGGTCCGGGTGCTCGTCGCGCAACGCATGGATCGCGGCCGCCGTGGCCGTATTGCATGCGACCACCAGCGCCTTGATGCCATGCCGCTCGCGCAGGTAGCGGGCCACCGCAGCGGTGCGCTGCGCCACGTAGGCATCGCCGCGCTCGCCGTAGGGCGCGTGGCCGTTGTCGGCGAAGTACACGAAGCGCTCGCGGGGCAATTCCTCGCGCAGCGCATTCAACACGCTGAGGCCGCCGACGCCGCTGTCGAAGACGCCGATCGGCCGCTCTGCAGAGGCGCCCGGACTGCTCAAGCAGCCTCTTCCATCATGATGGTCTTGAACTGCCCGGTGGCGATGCGCTTCTGCCATTCGGCCGGACCGGTGATGTGCGCGCTGGTGCCGCCCGCGTCGACCGCCACGGTCACCGGCATGTCCACCACGTCGAACTCGTAGATGGCTTCCATGCCCAGGTCCTCGAAGCCCACCACCTTCGCCGTCTTGATGGCCTTGCTGACCAGGTAGGCGGCGCCGCCGACGGCCATGAGGTAGGCGCTCTTGTGCTTCTTGATGGCTTCGATCGCCACAGGCCCGCGCTCGGCCTTGCCGATCATCGCGATCAGCCCGGTCTGTGCCAGCATCATCTCGGTGAAGCCGTCCATGCGCGTGGCCGTGGTCGGGCCGGCGGGACCCACCGCTTCGTCCTTGACCGGGTCGACCGGGCCGACGTAGTAGATGACGCGGTTGGTGAAGTCCACCGGCAGCTTCTCGCCCTTGGCCAGCATGCCCTGGATGCGCTTGTGCGCGGCATCGCGGCCGGTGAGCATCTTGCCGTTGAGCAGCAGCGTGTCGCCCGGCTTCCAGCTCGCCACTTCTTCCGGCGTGAGCTTGTCCAGGTCGACGCGCTTGCTCTTGTTGTAGTCGGGCGCCCAGTCGATCTTGGGCCAGAGGTCCAGCGAAGGCGCCTCGAGGTACACCGGGCCCGAGCCGTCCAGCACGAAGTGCGCATGCCGCGTGGCCGCGCAGTTGGGGATCATCGCCACCGGCTTGCTGGCCGCATGGGTGGGGTACATCTTGATCTTGACGTCCAGCACCGTCGCCAGGCCGCCCAGGCCCTGCGCGCCGATGCCCAGGGCGTTGACCTTCTCGTAAAGCTCCACGCGCAGCGCCTCGACCTTGTCGAGTTCGGCGCCGGAGCGCTTCTTGGCCAGCAGTTCGTGCATGTCCAGGTCGTCCATCAGGCTTTCCTTGGCCAGCAGGGCGGCCTTCTCGGCGGTGCCGCCGATGCCGATGCCCAGCATGCCCGGCGGGCACCAGCCGGCGCCCATGGTGGGCACGGTCTTGAGCACCCAGTCGACCACGCTGTCGCCGGGATTGAGCATGACCAGCTTGCTCTTGTTCTCGCTGCCGCCGCCCTTGGCGGCCACAGTCACCTCGACGGTGTTGCCGGGCACGATCTCGGTGAAGATGACGGCGGGGGTGTTGTCCTTGGTGTTCTTGCGGTCGAACTGGGGGTCGGCCACCACCGAGGCGCGCAGCGTGTTGTCGGGGTGGTTGTAGCCGCGGCGAACGCCCTCGTTGATCGCGTCATCGAGGCTGCCGGTGAAGCCGCCCCAGCGCACGTCCATGCCCACCTTGAGGAAGACGTTGACGATGCCGGTGTCCTGGCAGATGGGCCGCTGGCCGGTGGCGCTCATCTTGCTGTTGGTGAGGATCTGCGCCATCGCGTCCTTGGCCGCGGGGCTCTGCTCGCGCTCGTAGGCGCGCGCCAGGTGGGCGATGTAGTCGCTGGGGTGGTAGTAGCTGATGTATTGCAGGGCGGCGGCGACCGACTCGATCAGGTCGGCTTGCTGAATGATGGTCATGGTGTGCTTCGTGGGGGAGGGGGGGACAGGCAAACCGGGCGATTATCCCAGCCTGACGAGGGCTGGGCCCCTGTGCGAATGCGGGCAATGCGATGCCCAATGCGAGCGGTTCTTGTTTGGGGCGATACTGCACGGCCTTTCGACCCCTGGAGCATGGCGCCATGACGATTTCCCCTGGAACCCGCATCGAACGCGACACCTTCGGTCCCATCGAGGTCCCGGCCGACCGGCTGTGGGGCGCCCAGACCCAGCGCTCGCTGCAGAACTTCGACATCTCCGGCGAGCGCCAGCCGCGCGAGATCATCCTGGCGCTGGCCAAGGTCAAGCGCGCCTCGGCCGCGGTGAACCATGCCCTCGGACTGCAGGACGAGAAGAAGACCCAGGCCATCGTCGCGGCAGCCGACGAGGTGATCGCCGGCGGGCACCAGGGCGAGTTCCCGGTGGTGGTGTGGCAGACCGGCTCGGGCACCCAGACCAACATGAACGTCAACGAGGTGCTGGCCAACCGTGCCAGCGAGCTGCTGGGCGGCGAGCGTGGCGAAGGGCGCCTGGTCCATCCCAACGACGACGTGAACCGCAGCCAGTCGTCCAACGACGTGTTTCCCACCGCCATGCACGTGGCGGCGGTCGAGGCCATCACCCACCGGCTACTGCCGGCCATCGCGCTGCTGCGCGGCACGCTGGAGAAGAAGTCCCGGGACTTCGCCGACATCGTGAAGATCGGCCGCACTCACCTGCAGGACGCGACGCCGCTGACGCTGGGCCAGGAGTTCTCGGGCTACGTGGCGCAACTGGCCCACGGCGAGGCCCATGTGCGCGCGGCGTTGCCTCACTTGTGCGAGCTGGCGCTGGGCGGCACCGCCGTGGGCACCGGCCTCAATGCGCCGAAGGGCTATGCCGAGCAGGTGGCGGCCGAACTGGCCCGGCTGACCGGGCTGCCCTTCGTGACCGCGCCCAACAAGTTCGAGGCCATGGCCTCGGTCGACGCCCTGGTCCATGCGCATGGCGCGCTCAAGACCCTGGCGGCCAGCATGACCAAGATCGCCAACGACGTGCGCTGGCTGGCCAGCGGCCCGCGCAGCGGCATCGGCGAACTGAGCATCCCCGAAAACGAGCCGGGCTCGTCCATCATGCCGGGCAAGGTCAACCCGACCCAGAGCGAGGCGGTCACGATGCTGGCGGCGCAAGTGTTCGGCAACGACGTGGCCATCAACATCGGCGGCGCCTCGGGAAATTTCGAACTCAATGTGTTCCGGCCGATGGTGGCCCATAACTTCCTGCAGAGCGTGCGGCTCCTGGCCGACGGCATGCGCAGTTTCAACGACCATTGCGCCGTGGGCATCGAGCCGAACCGCGAGCGCATCAAGGAGCTGGTGCAGCGCTCGCTCATGCTGGTCACGGCGCTCAATACGCACATCGGCTACGACAAGGCGGCCTTCATCGCGAAGAAGGCGCACAAGGAAGGCAGCAGCCTGCGCGAGGCGGCGATCGCCTCGGGGCACCTCACGGCCGAACAGTTCGACCAGTGGGTGGTGCCCGAGCACATGACCGGCCGCTGAACCGCGACGCCGGCGCCGTCAGTGGCCGCCGCCGGGCGGGGGCGACATCAGTCTGTCGGTGTAGGCAATCGCCATGGCCGACAGCAGGAAGGCGATGTGGATCGCGGTCTGCGCGATCAGCACGCGGTCGGAGTAGTTGTCCGCGTTGATGAAGGTCTTGAGCAGGTGGATCGAGCTGATCCCGATGATGGCGGTTGCCAGCTTGACCTTCAGCACCGAGGCGTTCACGTGGCTGAGCCATTCGGGCTGATCGCGGTGGCCTTCGAGGTTCATGCGGCTGACGAAGGTCTCGTAGCCGCCGACGATCACCATGATCAGCAGGTTGGAGATCATCACCACGTCGATGAGCGCCAGCACCACCAGCATGATCACCGTCTCGTTGAGCGTGTTGATCGGCGCGGTGGTCTTGTAGCCGATGCTGGTGATGAGCGACTTCAGCGCCTCCTCGCTGCCGAAAGCGGCCTCGACCAGATGCAGCAGTTCGACCAGAAAGTGCACCACGTACACGCCTTGCGCGACGATCAGCCCCAGGTAGAGCGGCAGCTGCAGCCAGCGGCTCGCGAAGATCAGGTTGGGCAGCGGGCGCAGGGGCGAGGATTTGCCCGTGCGGTTCTGGAGGAGCGGATCGAGGTTGGACATCGGGGCGGGCCGGTGACGGGACGCAGGTCGGGGAAGGAAGAGGGGATGACGGGGAAAGGCGCGATTCTAGAGTGCCCACCAGGACGGCCATGTGACGATCGTGTCGCTAACATGGGGCGTCAGACGCCCGTAAGTGCGGACGCGGACAGTAGCATCCGTCAATCCCCTTGTCACTGGAGACAAAGAATGAGCAGCAGCGCATCGACGATCGAGTCCGTCCTGGTCGAGAACCGAGTCTTTCCTCCCGATGCCCGTGCCACGCAGGGCGCCCGAATTTCCGGCATGGCCGCCTACGACGCGCTGTGCAAGGAGGCCGCCGATGACTTCGAAGGCTTCTGGGCGCGCCAGGCCAGGAGCAACGTGGTGTGGACCAAGCCCTTCACCCGCACCCTCGACGAATCGAATGCGCCGTTCTACAAGTGGTTCGACGACGGCGAGCTCAATGCCTCGGCCAACTGCCTCGACAAGCACGTCGGCACCCCGGTCGAGAACAAGACCGCGATCCTCTTCGAAGCCGACGACGGTGCGGTCACGCAGGTCAGCTACAAGGAGCTGCTGGCGCGCGTCTCGCAGTTCGCCAACGCGCTGAAGGCGCAGGGCATCGCCAAGGGCGACCGTGTCATCGTCTACATGCCCATGACCATCGAGGGCGTGGTCGCGATGCAGGCCTGCGCGCGCATCGGCGCCACGCACAGCGTGGTGTTCGGCGGCTTCTCGGCCAAGGCGCTGCAGGAGCGCATCATCGACGCCGGTGCGGTCGCGGTGATCACCGCCAACTTCCAGATGCGAGGCGGCAAGGAGCTGCCGCTCAAGGGCATCGTCGACGACGCCATTGCGCTCGGCGGCTGCGACACGCTGAAGACCGTCCTGGTCTTCCAGCGCACCCGGACCGCATGCAACATGGTCGCAGGCCGCGACAAGACCTTCGACGAGGTGCTCAAGGGCCAGAGCAGCGAATGCCCGCCGGTGCCCGTGGGCGCGGAGCACCCGCTCTTCATCCTCTACACCTCCGGCTCCACCGGCAAGCCCAAGGGCGTGCAGCATTCCACCGGCGGTTACCTGCTGTGGGCCAAGCTCACGATGGACTGGACCTTCGACATCCGTGCCGAGGACCGTTTCTGGTGTACCGCCGACATCGGCTGGATCACCGGCCACACCTATGTCGCCTACGGCCCGCTGGCCGCCGGCGCCACGCAGGTCATCTTCGAGGGCGTCCCCACCTTCCCGCACGCAGGCCGCTTCTGGCAGATGATCGAGAAGCACAAGGTCACGGTCTTCTACACCGCGCCGACCGCGATCCGTTCGCTGATCAAGGCGGCCGACAGCGACGAGAAGGTGCACCCCAGGAACTGGGATCTCTCCTCGCTGCGCATCCTCGGCACGGTGGGTGAGCCGATCAACCCCGAAGCCTGGATGTGGTACTACCGGAACGTGGGCCACGAGAAGTGCCCCATCGTCGACACCTTCTGGCAGACCGAGACCGGCGGTCACGTGATCACGCCGTTGCCCGGGGCGACGCCGCTGGTGCCGGGCTCCTGCACGCTGCCGCTGCCCGGCATCATGGCGGCGATCGTCGACGAGACCGGCAAGGACATTCCCAACGGCGCCGGCGGCATGCTGGTCATCAAGCGGCCCTGGCCCTCGATGATCCGCACCATCTGGAACGACCCGGAGCGCTTCAAGAAGAGCTATTTTCCGGAGGAGATGGGCGGCACCATCTACCTGGCTGGCGACGGTGCGGTGCGCAGCGCCGACCGCGGCTACTTCCGCATCACCGGGCGCATCGACGATGTGCTCAACGTCTCCGGCCACCGCCTCGGCACGATGGAAATCGAATCCGCGCTGGTCGCCAAGACCGACCTGGTGGCCGAGGCCGCAGTGGTCGGCCGGCCCGACGACCTGACGGGCGAGGCCGTGTGCGCCTTCGTCGTTCTCAAGCGGGGCCGGCCGAGCGGCGACGAGGCCAGGCAAATCGCCGCCGAGCTGCGCAACTGGGTCGCCAAGGAGATCGGCCCGATCGCCAAGCCCAAGGACATCCGCTTCGGCGAGAACCTGCCCAAGACGCGCAGCGGCAAGATCATGCGGCGCCTGCTGCGCAGCATCGCCAAGGGCGAGGCCATCACGCAGGACACCTCGACGCTGGAGAACCCTGCGATCCTGGAGCAGCTCGGCCAGGCGTACTAGCCCTCCAGGGCGGCCCGCGTCCCCGTCCGACAGGCAGGAGGCGCCGGATACGTTACAAACGTTCCCATCGAAGCTTCAGGAGAGACTCCCATGGGATTGAGAACAGGCGTGCTCCTGGTCATCGTGCTGCTGATCGCGGCCCTGGCGGCTCTGAACTGGGGTGTGCTGGCCGCGCCCACCGCGATGTCGATCGGCTTCATGGAGGTCTCGGCGCCGCTGGGCCTGATCATGCTGGGGCTCACGGTGCTGCTGGGCGTCTTCTTCGCCGCCTACGTGGTGTACCTGCAGAGCACCGTGCTGCTCGAGACGCGCCGGCACACCAAGGAAATGCAGGCCCAGCGCGACCTGGCCGATCGGGCCGAGGCCTCGCGCTTCACGGAACTGCGCAACTTTCTCGAGGCACAGGAGAACGCCCACATGGCGCGCAACGCAGAGCGTCATGCGGCGCTGCTGGCACGGGTGGAGCAGCTCGAGACCATGATCAAGGTGCGCTCCGAGCACACCGACAACGCGCTCGCCGCCCACATTGGCCAGCTCGAGGACCGCTTCGAGCGCCGGCGCGAGACGCGGGAGCCGGTCGGCATGCCGCCGGCCGTCTGACGCGCTTACTTGGTGGAGAGCACCCAGGCCGCCAGCTTCTTCGCGTCGGCCTCGCTCACCTGATTGTTGGCGGGCATCGGGACCGCGCCCCAGACGCCCGAGCCGCCCTTGACGATCTTGGTGGCCAGCATGTCTGCCGCCCCCTTGTTGTCCTTGTACTTGGCTGCGACCTCCTTGAAGGAGGGGCCGAGGACTTTGCGGTCCACGGCGTGGCAGCTCATGCAGTTCTTGGAGGTGGCCAGCGCGAGGTCGGCGAGGGCAGGGGCTGCCGCGGCGAGGCCGAGGGCGGCGACGAGGAACGCTCTTTTCATAAGGCCAGGTGACGTGGGTGCGTTAAAGTGGATCCAACGCCATTGTAGGTAGCGCGGTGCACGGCCCTCGCGGGAAGGGGCCGGACGATCGGAGGGGTTTTCATGTGGTTTCTGTTCCTGGGCCTCATCGCCGTGGCTCTCAAGTTCTTCGAAGTCGGCTTCGTGGCCCAGTGGAGCTGGTGGGTGGTGCTCATTCCCTTCGCGCTGGCGGTTGCCTGGTGGGCCTGGGCCGATGCCTCGGGCTACACCAAGCGCAAGGTGGTCGAACGCGAGAACGAGCGGCGCCAGGCGCGCATCGACCGCCAGCGCAGCCAGCTGGGCCTGCTGACCAGCCGCTCCAACCGGCGCAAGCGCGGGCGTTGACTTGCCGGGTGCGCGGCGCCGACGACTGTCCCGTCAGCGCGCTTGCAGGTCGTCGTTGCGCGCAGTGGCCGGCGCGACGAGCCGGCGGCCCCACCGTTCCAGCCCCCAGAAGATCGCGGCGATGACGCCGGCCAACAGCAGGCCGGCCAGGATGTCCAAGGGGAAATGCACGCCGACGTAGACACGTGCCCAGCCTGTGAGCGCCGCGATCGCCAGGATGGTGATACCGAGCCACCGGGTGGCCGCGCGGAGGCAGAACACAAGGCCCACCGTGAACATCACCGTGGCATGCGCGCTGGGCAGCGTGCCACGGATGCCGTGCTCGATATGGGCAGGGCTCAGGCCCAGCACAAAGGGCCGCTGCATGCCGATGACTTCCGCCAACCGCTGGGCCAGGACAGACGCCACGCCTGCAGCCAACAGGGCCGCCAGCACGTAGACCCGTTGCGCCGGCTGCCGCCACGCGAGCCAGGCCATCATCGCCAGACACACCCAGGTCGAGCCTTCCGCGACGCGTGCGGCCAACCAGAGCAGCCAGGGCGAGGCAGGGTGATGGCCCGCGGCGATGGCATGGAAGAGCGAGATGTTCAATGCCTGCATGGGGGGAAATCGTAGACGCTGGCGCTGACTGTTCGATGAACGGTCGCCGATGCGGGCCGCTTGATGGTCGTCAGCCCACCCCCAGCAGCTGATGCAGCCGGGTGCTGGTGGTGGTGTACTGCAGCGGCACGGCCTTGCCCGGGAACACGATCTCCGTGGCGGCCCAGGCGGCCAGGGTCGCTTCGTGAAAGCCACAGACGATCAGCTTCTTCTTGCCCGGATAGGTATTGACGTCGCCGACCGCGAACACGCCCGGCTCGCGCGTCTGGAAGCGCTCCGTGTCCACCGGGACCTGCTTGCGCACCAGTTCCAGCCCCCAGTCGGCGATCGGCCCCAGGCGGGGCGAGATGCCCAGGCAGGCGATCAGGGCGTCGAGCGGCAGGCTGCGGGTCTGCGCGTCGGGGGTGTTGATCTCCAGGGTCCGGCCGTCGAAGGCGATGGGTTGGCCGACCGCGAAGCCCAGGGCACCGGCCGCCACCTGCTCGCGAAACCGGCGCACCAGCGCGTCGTCGGCCTGGAAGCCGTCGCGGCGGTGCAGCAGCGTGACCTGCCGCGCCCGCCCGATCAGAGCCAGCGCCGTCGCGAGGCCGGCATCGTCGCCGCCGTTGACCACCACCGCCTGGCCGTCGAAGCGGTCCAGGGAATCGGGGTGATAGAAAAGCGTGCTGCCTTCGAAACGCTGGATGCCCTCCAGCGCGATGCGCTTGGGAACGAAGGCGCCGACACCGGCCGCGATGAACACCGTCTTCGCCAGGAAGGCCGTGCCGCCATCGGTGCGAAGCAGCAGGCGCTGATCGGCCTGCCGTTCGAGGGTCTGGACCTGCTGGCCGAAGTGGAAAACGGGCTTCAGCGGCTCGAGCTGCCGCAGCAGCGCGTCCGCCAGGCCCTGCCCACTGGTTGCAGGGATGCCCGGGATGTCGTAGATCGGCTTGTCGCCATAGAGCCGGACGCACTGGCCGCCCGCGGCTGGCAGCGCATCGACGATGTGGCAAGGGATTTCGAGCAGGCCAAGCTGGAAGGCCTGGAACAGCCCGACCGGACCGGCACCGATGACCAGCGCGTCGGTCTCGATGGGCGCGGGGAGCGCGGCGGGAGCGTTCAGCGCACCAGCTCCCCGATCTTGTCGGTCTTGTCCTTCCACTCGTCGGCATCCGGCAGTGCCGGCTTGCGCTTGGTGATGCTCTTCCACCCGTCGGCCACCGCCAGCTCGGCGTTGATCTTGATGAAGGCCAACTGGTTGGCGGGCAGGTCTTCCTCGGCGTAGATCGCGTTGACCGGGCATTCGGGGATGCAGACCGCGCAATCGATGCACTCGTCCGGGTCGATCACCAGCATGTTGGGGCCTTCGCGAAAGCAGTCCACGGGACACACATCGACGCAATCGGTGTATTTGCAGCGGATACAGGCTTCGGAGACGACGTGGGTCATGACGGGGTGGGGATCGATCGTTGGAGAAAACGCTGAATTTTAGGCCCTTGGCGCCGGCGGCTGCACGAGCACGGCCGCCGAGGTCCTGTGCGAGGCGGTGTCGACCAGCACCAGCGAGCCCAGTGCCCTCGATTGCTTGAAGGGCAGCACGACGAGCGGCTGCTGCAGCGACAGCACCACGTCGCCGATCGAATTGGGCTCCAGCCGCTCGGCCGGCTCGGACTCGAGCGTGGTGATGTTGACGCGGTCGACGATGCGCGCCACCTTGGCCTTGACCCAGCGGTGGCCCTGCAGCGCCCAGTAGACGCGCCCGGCGACCAGCGGCTCGTCGTCCAGCCATGCGATGGTGGCGGTGATCTCGCGCACCGGCTCGAAGGCCTCGGGCGCCAGCAGCCAGTCGCCGCGCGAGACGTCGAGCTCACGGTCGAGCACGATGCCGGCACTGTGGCCCGCGTGCACCGCCTTGGGCTGGCGCGTGTGGCTGAGCACCTGGGCCACGGTGGCGGTCTGGTTGCCGGGCATCACGGCCACGCGCTGTCCGGGTTCGACGTGCCCGCTGGCCACGCGGCCCCAGAACACGCGGCGGCCCTTGGACGTGTCGGCCGAGCCGGAAAACTTCTCGACCCACTGCACCGGGAAGGCGAAGGGCACGGCTTCGTCCTGCTGGGTGACGGGCAGGTCTTCCAGCAGCTCGATCAGGCTCGGGCCTTCGTAGCCGCACCAGTCACCATGGCGCGACGCCACGTTCCAGCCCTTGAGCGCCGAGATCGGCACCGTGGCCGCGACCTGCACGCCCGCGGCCTCGGCGAAGCTCGCCAGGGCGGCCGAGATGCGCTCGAAAGCCAGTTCGGCATCGGCGATGGCGTCCAGCTTGTTGACCGCGAACACGATCGACTGCACCCGCAGCAGGTGGCACAGCAGCGTGTGGCGGCGCGTCTGCGGCAGCAGCTCGCGGCGTACCACTTCGCCGTCGCTGACCTCGGCCGCCCATTCCAGCTTGGTCGCGTCGACCAGCACCACGGCTGCGTCGGCGCTGGACGCGGCTGTGACCATGTTGCGCGTGTACTGCTCATGACCCGGCGCGTCGCCGATGATGAACTTGCGCCGCGCGGTCGAGAAGTAGCGGTACGCCACGTCGATGGTGATGCCCTGCTCGCGCTCGGCCGACAGGCCGTCGGTCAGCAGGGCGAGGTCGGTCTCGCCGCCGCGCTGCACGCCGGCCAGCTGGTCCTGCAGCACGGTCTTGCTGTCGACCAGCAGGCGGCCGATCAGCGTGCTCTTGCCGTCATCGACGCTGCCGCAGGTGATGAAGCGCAGGGCGGTGCCAGTGTCGGCAGCTTGAAACGAAGACGCGGCGGCGTGTGAAGTGGTCACGTTCATTTGATTCTCAACTGCCCGTTGGGGCGCTATTCCAGGGCCACCGCGGAGCCGGCTTTGCCGGGCCGCTGGTGTCGCCCCCGGTCGGGGGGTGCGAAGCGACACGAAGTGCGCGAAGCCTGGAGGCGAGCTAGAAATATCCGTCCTTCTTGCGCTTCTCCATCGAGGCTTCGGAAGTCTTGTCGTCCATGCGCGTCGCGCCGCGCTCGCTGACTTCGGCCGCCAGCGTCTCGACCACCACGTCGGCCGCGTCGGCGGCCAGGCTCTCGACCGGGCAGGTGCAGGTGATGTCGCCCACCGTGCGGAAGCGCACGTCGCGCACTTCGACCTTCTCGCCGTCGCGCGGCGGCGTCAGCTCGGTCACGGGCACGAGCAGGCCGCGGCGCTCCACCACTTCGCGCTTGTGCGTGTAGTAGATCGAGGGCAGGGCGACGTGCTCGCGCTCGATGTACTGCCAGACGTCCAGCTCGGTCCAGTTCGAGATCGGGAACACGCGGAAATGCTCGCCCGGGGCCAGGCGGGTGTTGAACAGGGTCCAGAGTTCGGGCCGCTGGTCCTTGGGCTGCCACTGGCCGAAGGCATCGCGGTGGGAGAAGATGCGCTCCTTGGCGCGGGCCTTTTCCTCGTCTCGGCGCGCGCCGCCGATCAGCGCATCGAAGCGGAATTCCTCGATCGCCTCCAGCAGCGTGACCGATTGGTGCACGTTGCGCGACTCGCCCGGGTGGGCCAGGCGCACGGTGCCGCGGGCCATCGAATCCTCGACGCTGCGCACGATCAGCTCGGCACCCAGCTCCCGCGCGCGGTGGTCGCGGAAGGCCGTCACCTCGGGGAAGTTGTGGCCGGTGTCGATCATCAGCAGCGGATAGGGCAGCCGGCCCGCGCCGAAGGCCTTCTCGGCGCACTTCAGCAGCACCAGCGAATCCTTGCCGCCGGAGAACAGCAGGGTCGGCCGCTCGAAGGACGCCGCGACTTCTCGCAGGATGAAGATGGTCTCTTCCTCCAGCGCATCGAGCTGGGAATTGGACAGGTGGGCCGGCGCGTGCGCGGTCTGCAGCAGCAATTCGTGGTCGGTTCGGGCGTTCATCGGGTGGCGTGCTGGGTGTTGCAATCGATCGTCGAAGCGGGGCGAAGCGGGGCGTTGGCGCTCAGTGCGCGAGATGCAGTCCGCACTCGCGGTTCTCTTCGCCCTTGGTCGGGTCCACGTAGTCGAAGTTGTTGGGCAGGCCGTGCTTTTCGCAGTAGGCGTACAGCTCCTTGGACGACCAGTGCAGCAGCGGGGCGACCTTGATCAGGCCGTCCGGGTTGACGCTGACCGGGTCCATCTGCGCGCGCACGGCCGTGTCGGTGGCCCGCAGCGCGGTGAACCAGACCTTCGGCGCCGTCTCGCGCAGCGCGCGGGCAAAGGGCTCCAGCTTCACTTCCTCCGTGAAGGCCGCGTGGCGCGGATCGTCGAGCGCGGGCGTGGGGCCTTCCAACGCTTCGCGATGGGCGCGCGAGCGGCGCGGCAGGTAGATGTGGAGCTGCAGGCCCAGCAGCTTCGTCACCTCGTCGGCGAAGCGGTAGGTGGCCTCGGTGTTGTAGCCGTTGTCCATCCAGACCACGGGCACATCCGCCTTGGCGCGCGTCACCATGTGCAGGATCACGGCCTCGAAGGGGCGGAAGTTCGTCGTGACGATCGCGGGCTGGCCCAGGCCGATGGCCCAGTCCACCAGGCCTTCCGCGTTGCGGCCCAGTTCGGAATTGATGCGTGCGAGATCGATGCTCATGCCGAAGCCTCTCGGGCGGACTCGGAGGATCCCGCCGCCGCGAAGTGGGGCGCGGGCTGCACCGCATCGCCCTGGTAGTAGGCGGCGAAGCGGTCGAACTGCCGCTGTGCGGCGGAGGCGTCCACGCCTTCCTTGAGCACCGCGCTGGAGAAGCCGGTGCGCTGCATCTGCACCAGCTGGTCGATCAGCACGTCGCCGGTGGCGCGGATGTCGCCCTTGAAGCCCAGGCGGCGGCGCAGCAGGAAGGCCTGGCTGTAGGCGCGGCCGTCGGTGAACTTCGGGAAGTGCAGGTCGATGCGCTCGACGTCGTCGAGGCAGACCTCGATCGCGAGCGGGTCCGCATCGTTGTCGAGCTGCAGCACGTTGGGGCTGCCGTCGTCCACGTGCTCTTCGGCCGACAGGATGCGCAAAGTCTTGTTCATAGGGCCCCCACGCTCGGCACTGACGTGTCCTCGCTGCCCCCCCAGGGGGCGCGAGCTTGCTTGAAGCGGTTCTGCGCCGCGCTCATGCTGCTTCCTCCACCTTGAAGCGCGCGGCGTTGGCCGCGGCCTTGAAGGGCTCGATGCCCACGCGCCGCAGCGCATCGATGAAGCTCTCGCCGGCCTCGCGCGTGTCGCGGTAAGTGTTGAGCACGGCTTCGATCACGTCCGGCACCTCGGCCGCCGAGAAAGAGGGGCCGACCACCTTGCCCGGCTGGGCCGCGCCCGAGAGCGCCGAGCCATCGGAGCCGCCCAGCGTGACCTGGTACCACTCCTTGCCGTCCTTGTCGACGCCCAGGATGCCGATGTGGCCGCTGTGGTGGTGGCCGCAGGAATTGATGCAGCCGCTGATGTGCAGGTCGATCTCGCCCAGGTCGTCGAGTTCGTCGAGGTCCTGGTAGCGCTCGGTGATGGCCTCGGCGATCGGGATCGAGCGGGCGTTGGCCAGCGCGCAGAAGTCGCCGCCGGGGCAGGCGATCATGTCGGTCAGCAGGTGCACGTTGGCGCTGGCGAAGCCGGCTTCGCGGGCGGCGAGCCAGAGCGCATGCAGGTCTTCGGCATGCACCCAGGGCAGCAGCAGATTCTGGTCGTGCGTGACGCGGGCCTCGCCGGCCGAGAAGCGGTCGGCCAGCCTGGCGGCGGTGTCGAGCTGGTCGGCCGAAGCGTCGCCGGGGGCCTGCCCGATGCGCTTGAAGGACAGCGTGACCGCACGCAGCGACGGGTTCTTGTGCGGCGCCACGTTGCGCTGCAGCCAGCGCGCGAACATCACGTCGTCCGCGGCCTGCGCACGCAGTTCGGCGTCGGTCTGCTCGGCGCTCTGGAACACGCGGGTGGCGAGCTGGGGCGGCACGAAGGATGCGGCCACGCGATCGAACTCGGCCTGCGGAATGGTGTGCGGCGCGCCGTCGTGTTCGATGATCTGCTTGTACTCGGCCTCGACGTCGTCGATGTAGCGCTGGCCCTCGGCCTTCACCAGGATCTTGATGCGCGCCTTGTACATGTTGTCGCGCCGGCCGTAGCGGTTGTAGACCCGCACCACGGCTTCCAGGTAATTCATGATCTGGTTCCAGGGCAGGAACTCGCGCAGCACGGTGCCGACGATGGGCGTGCGGCCCATGCCGCCGCCGACCTGCACGCGAAAGCCGAGTTCGCCGGCTTCGTTCTTCAGGAGCTTGAGGCCCACGTCATGCCAGCCGGTGGCGGCGCGGTCCTCCGAGGCGCCGGTGATGGCGATCTTGAACTTGCGCGGCAGGAAGGCGAACTCGGGATGCAGCGTGCTCCACTGGCGCATGATCTCGGCGAAGGGGCGCGGATCGGCCACTTCGTCGATGGCGATGCCGGCGCGCTCGTCGCTGGTGATGTTGCGGATGCAGTTGCCGCTGGTCTGGATGCCGTGCATGTCGACCGAGGCGAGCAGGTCCATCACGTCGGCCGACTTGGCCAGCGGGATCCAGTTGTACTGGACGTTCTGGCGCGTGGTGAAGTGGCCGTAGTGCGTGGGCAGCTTGTGCGTACCCAGCTTGCCCTGCGTCTTCAGGGCATTCTTGTAGACCTCGGCTTCGGGCTCGTCGTATTCGCGGGCGATGCGGGCCAGCACGCGCAGCTGGGCGCTGGACAGCTCGCCGTAGGGCACCGCCACCCGCAGCATGGGCGCGTAGCGCTGCACGTACCAGCCGTTCTGCAGGCGCAGCGGCCGGAATTCGTCCTCGGAGAGCTTGCCGGCCTGCCAGCGTTCGAGCTGGTCCCGGAATTGCGCAGCGCGCTGCTGCACGAACTGGCGGTCGAAGTCTGTGTATTGGTACATCGTGTTTTCTTGGCTGCTGGGAGGGGTGCGTCCACGCCCCCTCAACGAGGCCGTGACTTTAGAAGCGACGCTTATGGAACCAAACGATTTTTTGGTTCGCGCTTTATGCGGATAAGCTTATTCACCAGTCTCCATGCGGCTTGCGGGCCGATGGAATGCTTATTGCGGATAAGAGCGATGAGGGCGGGGATGTGTGGCTTCAGGTTTTCAAGGCGTGCTGCCACGGCTTGTACCCAGGGCTTCCTGGATGTCCTCCAGCCCGCGCCCGCGCGTCTCGATGCCGCTGCGCGCCAGCATGAAGGCCGCCACCGCCATCGGCAGCGCGATCAGGAGGGCCGAGGCGGCGAAATGGCCGAACACGCCGAGCACCCCGAAGCCCGCGCCCAGGATGCCGCCGAACTTGGAACCGGCCGCGACCACCCCCGAGCCGGTGCCGCGCAGGTGCACCGGGTAGATCTCGGCCGCGTAGGGAATGAGCATTGCGATCACGCCGCTGGAACTCACCAGCAGCAGCGCGGTGGTCAGCACCATCGCCATGCTCGACTGGACCCGCGCCAGGCCGAGCCCGAAGAAGATCAGCAAGGTGGCCGTCGTGAGCGCGATGAAAAGCACCAGCGCCCCGATGCTGCTCCAGCGGTGGTAGAGCCAGATCACCAGCGCGATGCCGGGCAGGGCCAGCAGCGCCGAGCGCGCCAGCAGAGCGCTGGCGGCGGTGGCGTCCATGCCCATGCTGCCCAGGTTGGTCGGCAGCCACAGCAGGAAGCCGAAGTTCACCAGGCCCCAGGCCACGCCGCAGACCATCAGGCCCCAGGTGATCCGCGCGTGCGGGCCTTGCAGCAGCTGGGCGATGCCGGCGGCCGGCGGCTCCGCCTCGGCGATCACCGCAGCGGGCGCGGCCTCGGCCGTCGCACTCGTGCCGGCCCGCGCCCTGGCGAAGCGCGCGAGCACCGCGCGCGCCTCGTCGTCCAGTCCCGCGTTGGCCAGGAAGCGTGGCGATTCAGGGATGTAGCGGCCCAGGAAGATGATCAGCAGCCCCGTCGGCAGCCCGAGCAGCCACAGCGCGCGCCAGCTGAATTCCGGCACCAGCAGTGCGGCCGATCCCGCCGCCAGCAGGTAGCCGGCCGAGGTGCCGACGCCGCCCAGCGCCACCAGCAGCCAGCCGCGATGGGCGGCCGGCACCGTTTCGGCCATCAGGGTGAAAGTGATGGGCAGCAGGCCGCCGGCGGAGGCGCCCATCAAAAAGCACATGGCGAGGTTCCAGCCGAAGGTCGGCATCGCGCCGCAGATGGCCGTGCCGATGAACATCAGCGCCGACAGCAGGATGGCCGCGCGCCGGCCGAATACGTCGGCCATCCGGCCCCAGAGCACCGAGCCGACGGTGGTGCCGGTCAGCGCCACCAGCGCGAGGATGCCGGCGGTCTGCTTGCTGATCTCGTATTCCGTCGTCATGCCCGGCATCACGAAGCCCAGCGTCGCCGGCTTGAGCACGTCCACCGCCAGCGCGATCACCAGGACGATCACCAGCTTCCAGTGCTCCCGATTGAGCGGCACGCCATCGGCCACGTGGAACTGCAGGTGACGGTCGCCGTGCAGGCTCTTCTTCATCTGCGCGATGCGCGGCATCAGGCCGTACATGGCCAGCAGGACGCCCAGCGGGATCATGGCCATGCCGGTGAGCATGGTCGCGTCCATCTCCATGCCGACCATCTGCCAGCCGGTGTGGCGGCCCATCATGAACATCGGCACGTGCGCGAGCACGCCGCCGATGATGGCGATACAGCCGATCCAGAAGGCGAGGGGATGGTGGAAGGCGATGTTCTGGGGCTTCGTTGACGGGGGCTTCATGCGTGTTCCGGGCGGGTGCGCCCGCATGGTAGCGAAGTGAAGGCGGCGGGGCCGCTCAGCGGCACAGGCCCCCCGCCGCCGGACTCCAGGACGACGTAGCCCCCCCACCCCCGACATAGCCAAGGTGTGCGCCGGTGGTGCAGCAGCCCGGATGCATGTATATTCATACAGTACTCCGGGCAATCGCTGAGTTCAGCGGATGCCTCCCAAGACACCATGGGCCTGCCTTCCTTCGACACTCTCTCCGCCGCCGCGCGCCACAAGCTGTGGAGCGGGGATGCGCTGGGCCAGGCCGATGGCCGGGTCATCGGCACGGGCCATGCGGCCCTCGATGCGGAGCTGCCCGGCGGCGGCTGGCCGGTGGGCGCGATGACCGAGCTGCTGCAGGCCGCGCCCGAAGCCCATGCCTGGCAGCTGCTGCTGCCCGCGCTGGCGCAGGCGGTGCGAGAGCGTTCCGGGCCGGTGGTGCTGATCGGCGCGCCGCAGGAGCCCTTTGGCCCGGCGCTGGCGGCCCAGGGGCTGCCGGTCGAATCGCTGCTTTGGGTGCGGTGCGAGGCTGCGCCCGCCGCCGGGCCGCCCCAAGGCGGGCGCAGCCCCCTCGGGGGGCAGCGAGGACACGCAGTGCCGAGCGTGGGGGCACAGAGTTCGGCACGTTTGTGG